>SLQX01000020.1 GCA_007131245.1 Bacteroidales bacterium | reverse complement strand
TATTTGCTGCACATCAGCATGTTTTCTTTATGAACCTGTTGCTTATCCCCCAACAAAATGCTGCTCACCTTTAGCGCTATTGTTTGGTGCTGTTGGTGATACCCGCTTTATTTTCTTTTTATATTTTTATTTTCCTGGTTTCTCTCCAGGCTCCCCTCTTTTTCCACCGTTACATATTGTACGAATACGAACACATGGACTTGAAAACCGAACACCCAACGTACATATGACCATCTTACCAGGAATGCATAATACAGGTGTACAGGTATTTAAATAAACTGGCACGTTTTTTACTTTTGGAGCCACAGTACAGGCTAACTGCCAGCTATAGGTATGGGAAAAATTTTCTGTCTGAAACCTTTTGACGGAAAAAAAGTAGAAAAAATCAGGTTCCTCATAAACAGCAGTACCAGGAGCCCTTATAGCATGTGGAGCAATTCCGGCAACAAAGTAACAACAAAAAACAACCATTATGCCCAAAACAGATGTAGAATCCAAAATCGAAAACCTTTTCAGGAAGCAGGTGCAAGAAGACAAAAAGGTAAAAAATGCCTACCTTCTTGTTCACTCCGATAAACTGGGTGTCCATATGAATATTGCAGAAGGGAAAACAGGGGATTTTGAAGCCCACCCTGCGCAGCCCAATCACCTGGCAAGTGTGGGTAAATTGTTTACGGCAACTGTCATGGGAATTTTGCAGGAAAGGAGTGAGCTTTGTTTTGGGGATAAGATTTCGAAGTACCTGGATCGGGAGATTATGCAAGGTCTTCACGTTTACAAAGGGCAAGAATATTCGGGAGACATTAAAATCAGCCACCTGCTCAACCAATCCTCCGGGCTGGACGATGTGTTTTTCCCGCTATTGAAAAGGTTGATTGAAAACCCGGAGAGGCAAGTCACCACCCGGGAAGCTATCCTATGGGGCAAAGAGAATCTGAAAACCAGGTTCAAACCCGGGGCAAAGCATTTTTATACCGACACCAATTACTTTTTGTTGGGCCTCATCGTAGAGTCCATTATCCAAAAGCCTTTTCAGCAGGTAATGCATGAGCTGGTATTTGACCCGCTAAACATGAAACATGCATACATGAATGACTACTCCACACCCCAGGTTCCCTCCCCATATCCTACAGCGGGAATTCATTTGTATGGCATAAATTTCCAGGGGTACAAAGGTATTGCACCCCTTGACTATTCCGGTTCAAGTGTTATTGCTCCATTGGAGGAATACCTGGAATTTATGAAGGGGTTGGTAAACCACAAAATTCTTAAAGAAGAAACACTCCGTGAGATGTTGGACAATGCTCTACCCATGGGGTTTCCGGCCATGGGATTTGACTATGGCTATTCCATCTGGAAAGTAAGAAAAATTCCTTTCCTGATGCCTGCCAAATATTATTCCTGGGGGTGTGTGGGGGTAACCGGTGCTTTTATGTTTTACCATCCCGGTACCGCTTCCTATATCATTGGCACCTTCAACGATATGTCCTACCAATCCAAAGGTCTCCGGTTTATGCTTTCAAAAGTGGTGCGACAACTGGTTGCTGCCAACAAAAACACTGAGTAACAAGCTGACGCAGTGGTTGTAGGTGAAGACGGGGCATAAGATGTAAGATGTGAAAGCAACACCAGTGGTCGGTAAAGTGACCCATCCCGATACAGAAACTTCGGCATTGGTTGAATATATTTGCTTTAACCATAGCGAAGGGTTCGGGTTTATGGTTTTTTAGAGCAAAAAAGAATCATGACAGCAAAAGAAAGAAAAGCAGGCCTACCTTTTCAGCTTAGTCACCATGTTTCATCGCATTTGCATACTCATTGTCAGCAAGAAAACTCCTACTTTTTGTGTCTTTGATAAGAAATCGTCAAAGACAAGGCTTTCGTCTCACTTATTAAGCGAGATAACTGATTCAAAAACAAGAATAACGCAGTATTTGGCGTTTTCTTGCAAAGAATACTTAAAACCATTTTTCCAAATCCAGTTGAATGCTCAAGCTCAAATAACCCGTGTCTTCGTAATACAATATTTCCGAATCATCTAACTGAACAGAACGAAATGTATGGAATTGTAATTTTACCCACTTGTAACCAACGCCTATAAAAAAACCGGGCTCAAAGAAATAAAAAGGTTTTTTTCCAACATCATATAAGTTAGCATAGTGATGTTCAGAGCTTTCATCATTATAAAATCTGTCCAATTGATAATCAACGCGGGACAACCTGCCCGACAGACCTATGTCAATAATGTTGCTTGTGATGGCTACAGATGGCTGAAGATACGCCCTATGAATATCTAACCGGTAATAATCCCGGTTTCTGTTGTATTGCCCAAAACCATAAGCAGCTGAAAGGGATGGGGTCATTGTAATGGCCGGGGATTCTGTCAGGTTTTTAGCCTTAAAAAAATAAAGCCCCAAATCGCTCATATGAGCACCCTCCTGAAAATCATACTGCTTAAATGTGTTTACATTAACAAATGCTCCCAAATTTTTTGTTATGGAGTAGCTCAAGGAGAATCCTTCACTGGCTTCGGAAAGAAAATAATCACCTCTGATTTCTCCCGCTTTTCGGTTTACGGGTATATTCTGGTACGTTGGATAATGATAGTAGGTGCCACATCCTGTTTGTATTATCATTATCATAACCCAAACATACCTCGCGGACGGCTCCAGGCTCCTCCCAAACAACCTTTTTAAAAATGATGCTGTAACCGGGATTTTCATAACAGAAGATGCGTTAATTTTCAATCTGTCTGTTGAGTAGGACCCTAAAACGTGATGCAACCCTTGTTGTTTTACTCCCCGCTATTCTTTGAATGTTTTGCTCATTGTGGTATAAGAGTTAACACAATGCTGGGCTCCGTCAACAGGAACTGGTCAGGATTTGGCCCTGTTTTACAACAACATATCTTTTCCAAATATAGTCAATAACAATCAAAACCTATAATCTCTTCCGCAATTCTCTGAACATATTCATAAAAAACATCCGGGTTCAGATGAGACTAACAATGCTTGTTGGAGCATCAAGTCAATATGACTGGCGTCCTTTTATGGTTGCACTGCAGAAAGACGGCCCTCCCCTTCTCCCCTGCTCTCTCCAGAGAGAACCAATGGAACGACCCGCTTTCAACCACGTGAAGTGATTATTTGGCCCTAATCCAGTGACTAACTTCATGGATGAGCTCTTTAGAGAGAACCATTTCCTGAAATACATGAACACCAACAGGTTCTCCGGGTTTTCGTAAAAAGAAGTGATCCTGCTCTGGCATTATAGTGAAGGTAAATTGGTTGTTATCTGACAACAACAATCCTTCCAGTAGTTTGGGAGCATTCAGCCGGGGGATGGTTTGCCGGTCATGACTGCCATAAATAGCCAGTACAGGCATAGTAAGATGGTTCAGGTCGGATGCAGGATCATACTCCAGGAAATAACGCATCCAGGGCTGGGTCATATGAGCAATAAATCCCTCAACGTTTTTTTCTCCCTCTTCGGTTTGGGTATCCACCCCAATGAGCTGAAACATTCGCCGGGTGTTTTCTTTCATTTCCTCCGGCTCTGCCCCCTCAACGGATAGTCTGACAGCTTCTCTGATGTACCTTTCACCATCACGTACCACCAGGCTGTCAAAACCGCCCGCTTCCAGGCCTCCCACCTGCTGAGAAATCCATACTTCACTTCCTGCCCTCGTTGGAGCAGCAAGCAGAATGGCAAAATCAGGTTTGACCCCACGGGCTGCCAACTGAATGGTTATCAATGCTCCTTCGCTGTGCCCAAGCACTCCCAGGGATGAAAAACTTGCAAGCTCTCCATTGCGTAGCCAATCAATGGCAGCCATCATATCGTTAGTGCGGTCGGCGGTGGTAGATTCCCTTGTTGTGGGCCCTGTGGAGGCGCCCGTACCCCGGTCATCCAGTCGCAGACTTGCAATCCCGGCATCGGCAAGCCCCTGGGCCAGAATTTTGAACATGGGCGTACCTGAAATAATCTGGTCGCGGGTATGGTCTCCACTGCCGGTGATCATAAGCACCACTTTGCCTTCAAAAGACTTTCCTGGCATCAATAGTGTTCCTGCCAACACCACCGATGGGTCGGAAGTTTCAATCCTCACCTCATGTTCATGATGATTTGCCAACTCAATGGCTGAAACAGGAAAAGCAGCTGACAGGCCAAACACGAATAAAAGTAAAAAAGTTTTTTTCATAACGTACGTTTTTTAAGTAAGGGTTTTAGCTTTATGACGGGCAACCCGTTAAAAGAGTTACAACGGCAGAAAAAAAGCCAGAAAATACCTCAAAAAATGTTGGAAGGCAGGCAAAGCTGGAAATGTTCAGGTAGTAGGCGATTCGGCAATCAGCCCCACAGTTTTCCAAAACAGAGCCCCTTGATGTTCTAAAAAAACCCATTCTTTTTAAATGCCGGATACGGAACATGGACATCGTATGTTATGCAAATCAAGAGAAATTTTATTTGAAGAGGAATTGAATGGTAAATAATTATTTTATATTTTTAACCGGACTACCGGATTGTACAACTACCGCAAACCTATAATACTCCTAATACCAACAGCAAAACCAACCTTTCTAATCAGGTTTTAACCAGGTTGTTCAAAAACTCTTCAGAAAATGATAAAAACAGAAAACATTAAAAACAAGTTGCACCGGCTGGGATACAAATACAAAGAGGATTACTATTCGGAAAAAGAACATGTACTGAAAATCTACCTGCCGATCCTTTGTTATTTGAAGATTCGGTTCACAGAGCACAAAATCAGCATCACAGCCAGGACATACATCGGATCATGGTTTCATACCATAGAGTTCAATTTCATACTGTATGGTTTGGCTACAGCTCTTCTTCTGGCATTTGAGATAATTGCAGTGCAATCCATATTCACTGCACTTTTAGGTCTGTTTATCCTATACTTTTTATTGTGCATTATCAAGCTTGAGTTCCTAAGACTGATGGTTATCAAATGGACAGAACAGGAGTTAAACAGCAAATAAACCAACCAGAAAATAATTCCAATGCACTTGTCAACAAAAACACCCTACTAAGGTGCTTATCACAGGACGAGGTCAGGCAAAAGAGAGAAAAATCATTTTAAGCAACTGCCAAAATTTTTATTTAAGGCATAGAGAGCCCACCGGAAGATTTGTGCTTTTTAACCCTTCCTAAGAGCAAACCCAGAGCTACCCGGCAATAATAGATTACTTTCCCGAAAGCTTCCAGTCAGCCAGCCCCATCAAATTTACACCCACCCCAACATTTTGAATGTTATATTGTTACTAATTGACATAAGCATTTTTCCTAAATAAGAACGTAATGATACATCTATGAAAAATCCGGGAATCGCAAAAATGGTGAGGGCCCAGTTTCTGAGCTCTATTATCGCTCCGCTGGTAGCGGGCACACTGCTGGCCGCCAGCATCAATAACAGCCTGGATGTGCTGCAATTTATTTTGGTATTGATTATTGGTATCGGGCTGCATGTGGCCACCAATGTGTACAACGACATTTATGACACCCTTCAGGGCACCGACAAGGTAAATGTACACCGCAACGAAAACAGTGGTGGGTCAGGGGTATTGCTCGATCGTCCGGATCTGATGGGGAAAATGTATTTCCTGGCCCGAACCGGGCTGGTAATAGCGCTTTTGGCAACCATCGCACTCACTTTCTTTATCCAACAAAGCCTTTGGCCCTACCTTTGGGGTTTGTACCTGCTCTCAGCCTTTTTTAGCAAATATTACACCGCACCGCCCCCTAAACTGGCATACCGTGGATGGGGTGAGTTTTCGGTTTGGCTGGCCTTTGGCCCCATGGCCATCCTCATTGCCGCCACAGGCCAGGGAATCTTGTTTCATCCCATGGTGTTGATGCTAATGCCGGCAACAGGGCTCAGCACATCATCCATATTATTGGCAGGCCAGATGATTGACCTTGAGGCAGACCGTGCCGGAGGCAAACATGGGGTGGCCTCACGTTTGGGCACACGCTTTACCGCCGGAATCTACATCCTTGTGCAAGTAGGCATTATCCTTAATATGCTGGTACTCTTCTTCAAATACCCGGGAAACAGCTGGATGTTCTTATTTCCCTTGATTCCCTATGTGTTACTTTTCCCCAAAGCAGCGGCTCTTATTTGGAAACACCATGACGATCCTGACAAAGTAAAAGAGGGAGCCAAATTCACGGTGCTCATACATGTGCTGTTTTCCTTGTTGTTGATTGCAGGCTTTGTACTCTATTTTTACATGGGCTGAGAGTAAGTTTCTTTGGTTGAAGGCTTAGCCAAAATACAGGCTTATGCAAATTAAAACAGCCAGTAAAAAAGGCCTGCTGTAAGTGACCCGCCCATGTTGACAATATCGTTGGGCGTGATATCTTCAACCCCCTGCCGTTTGCTAAAAAAACGCATTTGAACGAGCCTGCCTTCCACAAAAGCTCCCAACAGGGTATCAGAGAAGCAGGCCAGGAAAGCTGATAGGGTAATCAGGCCAACCCTGGTGGTATCCCACTGTTCAAAGAAAACCACCCATGACAAGGACGCAATGAACAGGCTGGCTGCCAGTGCTGCAATACTTCCTGCAAAGGAAACCCCCCCGGTGGTGCCCGCCTTTTTCCAGCGCATATCAGCCAGGGAATAGCTACGTCGGCTAAACAGAGGTCCTAATTCACTCGCCCATGTATCAGCCGTTACGGCAGCCACAAAAACGATAAAAAGGATGATAAATACTTCACTCCCCGTAAGAAGATAAAACAGAGAACTCAGTAGTGCCCAGATAATATTGGCTACCACTTGCCAGGCGTTACGTCCTGCCCCTTTATTATGCGTCCTGCCAAGTATTGCCCCCCGTATTTTAGTAAATACCACCGAGCTGATAAAAAAAGCAACAACCGGTAAGGTCCATACATATCCACCCACGGATAGCAGGTAAATTCCCAGCAGCCAGGCAGCCAATGAACCGTAACGAGTTAGTATTTTAAAATGGTACAAAAGGAAACAACCCACGCTCATTAACAGCAAAACGCCCGACAGGAACACATAATCCAGGGGGTAATGTTCCGATAAAAAAAAGAACAGGGCCAGCCCCAAAGGAATACTCAGATTATCAGATCCCCGCCAGGAAAGCACTTCCATGGCCACGGCTATCATCAAAAAACAAAACACATAAAACGCATTGACCAAAAGCGACACGGGAAGAAACATATAAACTATCAAAAGGCTTGCTGCAACAAAACCCGCTATGCCATGCAAGCTTTTGCCATCCTCACCTGCCCTGAACCAGACATTACTGTTTTTTATTTTGCCCAAAAGGTTGGCTGTAGTGTCAGATAGAACCAGAACCATCAGGGCCGTTTGAAAATAATACACCGGCAAGTTGTATAGCAAAAGATAAGCAGATAAGATACCCAGAGGGTAAAAAAGGGTACCCAGGCTATTGTGAGTGGTTTTATGAAGCAGGTAAAACCTGCGGAACGGAAAGGTAATAAAAGCAAAGAAGGTACCTGCCAGTATCAGGTAAAGCAAGGTATCTTTTTCCAGCAACCAGGTTAAAATGAGAATTAGTATTCCCGTAGCAAAATGAACCAGTTTTCGAACCGCAAGGGCAGATGCTTCATGCATAATGGACAGCTATTGATGAATACACATATAAACTATCAAACTTCCTTATAGTTTACCGTGACAAGGAAATAATCTTGCCCAATTTACCTTGTAACAGGCAAAGGCAGCAGACAATTTTATTTTATCTCTAAACCTGATACCAAAATCAATAAGGAAAGAAAATCATAATTTCCCGGTTATTTAATCAGATTGGCAACACAGTCCCCTTATACTTTAGAAAGTCAGCCTTTAGAGCAAATGATTCTTAATATTGCTGCTCTCTATTATTTTCTGAAGGTAGGGTTCGTAAAGGCTGGCTTTGAAAATCTCCAGGTATTGCAGGTTGTGCATATCAGACCCAAGAAAATCAATCATCCCCAAATCAACCAGCTTTTCGGCCAGCTTTTTTACCTGCCCGCCATACTGGCCCGAAAGCGAGATGATATTCATCTGGAAAAAGATGCCCCGATCCCTAAGCTCTTCAAACTTATCCATCTGATGATACCAGTAAAGATATCTCTCGGGGTGAGCAAGGATGATTTTGAATCCTTTTATCTGGAGCTCAAATGTTACGTCGTAAAGATTGGGTGGAACATTAAAGTAAGGCAGTTCGATCAACAGGTATTTATCACCCAGAGTCTGCAGTTTATTTTCCTTTATCAAAAGTTCAAACCCATCATCAATCATGTATTCGGCAGATGCCTGCAAAGTCACAGGTATTCCCTCAAGGCTAATGCGTTGCTGTAATTGAGCAATACCATCCTGTATGGTTTCCGGGCTGTTTTTGTATATATCGGAGCTCACATGCGGTGTGGTAATAAGCTTGCGGTATCCCAGCTTATGCATCTCCCTGACAAGTTCTACCGAACTATCCATATCAGGACTTCCATCATCAATGCCGGGCACCAGGTGCGAGTGCATATCTGTTACCAGCCCGGATAAATCCACAGGGTTTTTGAGTTTCTTTTTTTTAAACAAATTGCCTAACATCCATTTATTGGGTTTTCTGGGTTAGATGCGGAAAAAATTTCTTTTTGAACCATTGAAAGGTTATTTCCAGGCCTTGTTGAATTTTAACAGTAGGCTGGTATCCCATAATATTTTGGGCCTTTTGGATGTCAGCCAGCGAGTGGCGTATATCACCGGGCCTTTCTTCGCGGTGGACAGCCTCCAGCTGAACTCCGGCCGCATCCCGGATGATTTCAAACAACTCATTCACGGTGGTTCGATCCCCCACAGCAATATTGAATACGCCTCCGTTTACAGCATTAACCGGGCAAAACAAGGCTTTTATATTGGCTTCCACCGCATTTTCCACAAACGTAAAATCGCGCGATTGCTCACCATCACCATTGATATAAGGACTTTCGTTGTTGAGTACAGCAAACATAAACAGGGGGATGGCAGCGGCATAGGGACCGTCGGGGCTTTGGCGGGGACCAAAGATGTTAAAATATCGCAGGCCCAGTATTTCCATACCGTAGGTTTTGGCAAAAACATCGGCATACAGCTCGTCCACACGCTTGGAAACAGCATAAGGGGAAAGGGGATTTCCTATCTGGTCTTCATATTTAGGCAAGTGGGGGCTATCACCGTAAACACTGGAGGAGCTGGCATACACAAACCGTTTGACCCCGGAATCTTTGGAAGCCGTGAGCATGTTCAGAAAACCTGTTACATTGGCCTGGTTGGTGGCACAGGGATACCTTACCGAGCGGGGCACTGAACCCAGGGCAGCCTGGTGCAACACATAATCCATACCCCGGCAGTTTGAGGTGCAGGTCTCCATGTCACTGATGTCTCCCTCCACAAATTCAAAGGACGGGTTTTCCATGTAAGGGGCTATGTTTTCCTGGAAGCCCGTGGACAAGTTATCAAGCACCCTCACCTTCCCAGCGCCATGCTTAAGAAGATATTCCACCAGGTTGGAGCCAATAAAACCGGCACCCCCTGTTACCAGGAAGGCATCTCCGCCAATATCTTTATTATGAAATGCTCTGTTATACATCGTACTCATCAAATTATCAGATTCTTTTTAATTTCTTCCCTCCCCTTCATTCGTTGTTGGGCTACCAGTCTGCTTTCGGCACAATCATCCGGCAAAGGCGGTCCGTATCCACCTCCCTACCATGCACTCAAAAAAAACAATTATCTTTGAAATGATTGATTATTGCTAAACCATCTTACATCACCGGTTCTCATATTGTTCCCTGTAATAGTTCTGATACTCTCCGGATGTGACATTTTTGATCCACTCGGGGTTGTCAAGGTACCAATCAATGGTTTTATCGAGCCCTTCGGCAAACTGAAGCGATGGCACCCAGCCCAATTCTTCCTGGATCTTAGAAGCATCAATAGCGTAACGCATATCATGCCCGGCACGATCTTTCACATACGTAATGAGTTTTTCGCTGGTGCCCGGCTCACGACCCAGTTTGATATCCATTATCTTGCACAACAGCCGTATCAAGTCAATGTTTTTCCACTCATTGTGCCCGCCAATGTTATAGGTTTCACCCACCATTCCTTTATGGTAAACCAGGTCAATGGCATGGACATGGTCAATCACATACAGCCAGTCTCTCACATTCTCCCCCTTGCCATACACGGGCAACGGTTTATTGTGGATGATATTGTTGATGAACAGGGGCAATAGTTTTTCAGGGAACTGGTTGGGCCCGTAGTTGTTGGAGCAGTTGGAAATAACCACAGGCAACTTGTATGTGTGGAACCAGGCCCGTACAAAGTGGTCGCTGCCGGCTTTGGCAGCAGAATACGGGCTGCGGGGGTCGTAGGCCGTTTCTTCTGTAAACAGCCCCTCTTCACCCAGTGAACCATACACTTCATCGGTTGAAATATGGTAAAACCGTTTGTCACTGCTATCCTTCCAGTGGGTTTTGGCAGCATTAAGCAGATTAACGGTGCCAATAACATTGGTATGAATAAACTCCATGGGATTGGCAATGGAGCGGTCTACATGACTTTCGGCTGCCAGGTGAATCACCCCGTCAAAAGCATACTTTTCAAACAATGCAAATACAAATGCCTCATCCACAATATCCCCTTTCTCAAACACATAATTGGGGGCATTTTCCACATCTTTAAGGTTCTCCAGGTTACCGGCATAGGTGAGTTTATCCAGGTTCACCACGGTGTAATCCGGGTATTTATTTACAAAAAGCCGAATTACGTGCGAGCCAATAAAACCGGCTCCTCCGGTGATCAAAATATTCTTCATGAATACATGGTTTTATCGTATTTGTGAATCAGTAAATAGTCTGTTTACCAGTGTCTTTCAACATCTATCCGTATTGTAAAACCCGTCATTTTGTCACCGGATATTACCCCTGAACTTATCTAGATCGCCCAGGATTCCTTCATTCAGCTTTTTTTCCCACTCCCAGGCCGATTTGAGCATCACGTCGAGCCCCAACTCCGTTTTCCAACCCAATACCTCATTGGCTTTTCTGGTATCAGCCCACACTTTTTCCACATCACCGGGCCGGCGTTCGGCAACCTGGTAGTTGATCTTTACCCCATTTACACTTTGAAACGTGAGAATCACATCCAGTACGGTGCTGCCCTCACCCGTACCCAGATTAAACACCTCATAGCGCTGATGCTTCTTATCTCCATGCATTCGCTCCAGGGCCACCACGTGTGCTTTGGCCAAATCCACCACATGAATATAATCTCGAATGGCTGTCCCATCGATGGTGTTGTAGTCATCCCCCCAGATTTTCAGCATCTCTCTTTTGCCCATGGCGGTTTGTGTAATGAAAGGTACCAGGTTGTTGGGGACTCCTAATGGTAATTCACCAATGAGTGCCGACTCATGCGCCCCGATAGGGTTAAAATAACGCAATGAAATGGCTTCAAGTGCCGAGGTTTGCGAGTGGTCGTATATGATTTCCTCGGAAATCTGCTTGGTGTTGCCGTAGGGAGACAGGGCCTTTTGCACTGGTGCACTTTCAGAAACCGGCAGCTCTTCGGGTTGCCCGTAAACCGTACAAGAGGAAGAAAAAACCAGGCTGTTGCACTGAATTTCATCCATGGCCTCCAGCAAATTTATAAGAGAAAACAGGTTGTTGTGGTAATACTTCAGGGGCACAGTAGTGGATTCTCCCACCGCTTTATAGGCAGCAAAGTGAATAACACCACTGATATCAGAATGCTTTTTGAAATATGCCAGTGTTTCTGTCCGATCACCCAAATCCAACTTTGTGAATCCAGGCCGCGTTCCGGTAATTTTCTCAATCTGATCTACAATCTTCTCCGTTGAGTTAGACAGGTTATCCACAATCAACACTTGGTAACCGCTTTGCTGCAACTCAACAACCGTATGAGAACCAATATAACCAACCCCTCCGGTAACAAGAATTTTTTTTGACATTTTTCTGTGCTTTAAAAAGTTTATAAACTCCAGTAATCCAAGTCCTTGATTTTGTTTCTGAAAATACCCTTTATATCAACCAAAATGGGGTTAGTGGTGTTTTTCATAAATTTTTTCAGGTCTTCCTCTTCAATTTGCATGTAAGCATCGTGGTTAACAGCTACAATCACCGCGTCGTAGTCATCCCTTACATTTGTAGTGAGTTCAATGTCATACTCTTTCTTAAGCTCTTTGGAGTCGGCATGGGTGTCAACCACATCCACATTTACGCCATAGCTTTTAAGTTCACAAATGACATCGGCTACTTTGGAGTTCCTGATGTCACTTACATTCTCCTTAAATGTAACTCCCATCACCAGCACCCGGGATTGCTGAATGTTTTTACCGGCAGCAATGAGTTTTTTCACCAGTTGCTTGGCTGTGTAAAAACCCATGGAATCATTCACAAACCGGCCACTGTTGATAATTTGTGGATGGTATCGGTACTCTTTGGCTTTGTAAACCAGATAATAAGGATCAACACCAATGCAGTGGCCACCCACCAATCCGGGATAAAAGTTCAGAAAATTCCATTTTGTTCCGGCCGCTTCCAATACATCATAGGTATTGATATTCATGCGGTTGAAGATGATGGAAAGTTCGTTCATCAGGGCTATGTTTACATCCCGCTGGGTGTTTTCAATAATCTTGGCTGCTTCGGCCACCCTGATGGAAGGAGCCCTGTGCACACCAGCCTCTACAATCAACTCATAGGTTTTGGCAATATTATCCAGCGAAATATCGTCGCAGCCGGATACAACTTTGGTAATGGTGGTAATGGTATGTTTTTTATCTCCTGGGTTGATACGCTCCGGGGAGAATCCCACTTTGAAATCTTCTCCGCACTTCAATCCGCTTTCCTGCTCAAGGATGGGTATACAATCCTCCTGGGTACAGCCGGGATAAACGGTAGATTCATATACCACATAATCTCCTTTTTTCAGGGCTTTGCCTACGGCATGGGATGCAGAAATGACCGGTGTCAAGTCGGGCAGATTGTGCTTGTCGATGGGGGTAGGAACCCCTACAATGTAAAAATTGGCATCTTTCAGATCAGCAGGGTCAGCTGTAAAAGTAATATCACAGCCCTCAAAGGCTTCTGGCTCCAGCTCACCGCTGGGATCAATACTTTTGCGCATCTGCTCTATCCTGTCTGCTTTAATATCAAAACCCATTACCTTGATTTTACGTGCAAATTCCAGGGCAATGGGCAATCCTACATAACCGAGTCCGATTACAGACAGGGTTGCTTCCTTATTCAACAGCTTTTCATAAATGTTCATCATTTTTTCCTTTTAATAATTTCTGGATTAGATTTTTTGCACCTTACCATTTAGTAGCCGGTATTTCTCCTTGCTTTCAGGGCAATGGGCGGTATTGTTCACATCAAACTCCAGGCGGTGGCCAAACTCACTCATCCATCCAATATGCCGGGCAGGGTTGCCCACTACCAGGGCGTAGGGTGGCACATCTTTTATCACCACGGCTCCAGCACCTATGAATGCAAACTCCCCGATTTCGATTCCACAAACAATGGTTGCATTGGCACCGATAGATGCCCCGTGCCGCACCATAGTTTTAACATATTCGTTTTTTCGTACAACGGCACTGCGCGGGTTAACGATATTGGTAAATACCATGGAAGGACCCAGGAAAACATCATCTTCGCAAACCACACCCGTATAAATGGATACATTGTTTTGTACCTTCACATTGTTGCCCAGGATCACCTCGGGCGATATAACGACGTTCTGCCCGATATTACAATTTTGACCAATGCGGCTTGAAGGCATGATATGTGAAAAATGCCATATTTTGGTACCTTCACCTATGGTGCATCCATCATCAATAACAGCCGTTTCGTGACTAAAGTATTTTTTCTCTTCCATAATCGCTATGTTTTGCCGGCTGCTTTACAGAGATGGTAATCAGCCTGATTTTCTTACTTGTCTTTATCCATGTATTCCAGCACACTTGATGTGATATATGATAGTTGCTCCTCATCCAGCTCGGTATGCATAGGCAGCGAAATCACCGACTTACTGAGCATCTCTGTAACGGGAAAGTCACCCTCTTTGTATCTTTCGCTCTTGTAGGCTTTTTGCATATGCATGGGTACCGGATAATATATCATGGCAGGGACACCCTTTTCTTTGAGGAAATTCTGGAGTTCAAACTGGTCCAGGCCTTTGATCTTAAGGGTGTACTGGTGAAATACATGTGTAGAAAACTCACTGCGGGCAGGAGTGGATATCCGTGGGTGGTCTTTAAAAGCATGATCATAAAAATCAGCTGCTATACGACGTGCAGCGCAATACTCGTCCAGCCTGCGGAGTTTTACACGCAAGATGGCTGCTTGTATACTGTCGAGCCGCGAGTTTACCCCCACCGAATCGTGGTAATACCTTTCCTGCATACCATGATTTACAATAACCCTGAGCTTTTGTGCCAACTCATCATCATTGGTGAAAACGGCTCCACCATCCCCGTAGCACCCCAGGTTCTTGGAAGGGAAGAAAGAAGTACATCCCACATCACCTATGGTTCCGGCCTTTTGCCTGTTTCCGTCTTCAAATATATAATCGGCACCGATAGCCTGTGCATTGTCTTCAATGATGTGCAGATTATGCTGGCGGGCTAATTCCAACAGTGGTTTCATATCAACGCATTGTCCAAAAAGGTGTACAGGAACAATTGCTTTTGTTTTGGGGGTGATGGCTTTTTTAACACTTTCGGGGTCAATATTATAAGTGTCGGGCAGCACATCAACCAGCACAGGTGTTAGGCCCAGCAAGGCAATCACTTCAACGGTTGCCACAAAGGTAAAGGAAGTGGTAATAACCTCATCGCCTGGTTTCAACCCCAGGCCCATCATAGCCACCTGGAGGGCGTCTGTACCATTGGCACAGGGTATTACATGTTTTACACCAAGGTATTCTTCAAAATCCTTTTGAAAATTTTTTACCTCGCTCCCATTGATATACTGAGTAGATCTGATAACGTCAATTACTGCCGTATCAACTTCTTCCTGAATTTTATCATACTGACCTTTGAGGTCAACCATTCGAATTGTCTCCATGAATCGTAGCTTATTTCAAAATGAATAATCAGTATTTAAAAGCGGTACAAAGATAAAAAGATTTGGTTTGTGCACTAGGATTACCCACTGTAAGTTTATGGCATTCGAGCTCATTGGCTGATGCAATGCCCGTAGAAAAACCCCATAGTTTATAAACCTCACGTTGGCATATATTGGTTATCTTTGCAGCAATAATTAAATTGAGTATTCAACCCCACACCCTAAATGCATACACTTTACAATATTTTTATCCGTATTTATGCTTTGGCTATTACCCTGGCTGCTGTTTTTAATAAAAAAGCAAGGCAATGGAAGTCGGGCCGCAAAAATATTCTAGAAAATATTGCACTAACCCTGGACCACGAGAAAGATCATGTATGGTTTCATTGCGCATCACTGGGAGAGTTTGAACAGGGTCGCCCAGTGATTGAGAAGTTCAGAAAAGACAATCCTGACATAAAAATTGTCCTGACCTTTTACTCACCTAGCGGCTATGAAGTTCGAAAAAACGTGCCCCTGGCCGATCATGTATTTTACATGCCCCTGGACACCCCTTACAATGCACAAAAGTTTGTGGAATATGTTAAGCCCAGGATGGCCGTTTTTGTAAAGTATGAATACTGGTTCAACCATCTGAAAACGCTGCATGAAAATAAAATCCCGGTGGTATATATCTCTGCCATATTCCGTAAAAAACAAATGTATTTCCGATGGTGGGGAAGGTGGTTCAAAAAGCAGCTCAGCCGTGTTACTTACTTTTTTGTGCAGGATAAAACCTCGCGTGAGCTACTCTACTCCATAGGCATGCGTAATGCCGTTACCAGCGGCGACACCCGGTTCGACAGGGTTTTTTCCATCCGTAACAATCCCGTAAATTATGAAAAGGTGGAAAAGTTTATCCAGGGTTCTATCATTTTCATTGGAGGTAGTACATGGCCCGCCGATGATCAGCTGCTGGTACCTTTGATTAACAAGTATCAGGACAAAATTAAGTTTATACTGGCTCCTCATGAAATCAATGAATCATATATCGACAAACTTTGCAACACGATAGAGGCACCCGCTGTAAAGTATTCATCTTTTAATGAAGAACAATACAAAGAGGCCGCTGTTTTGATTATTGATCAAATAGGCATGCTTTCAAACCTTTACCAGTATGCATCGGTTGCATATATAGGAGGTGGTTTTGGCAAAGGGATTCACAACATCCTGGAAGCTGCCACATTTGGTATGCCTGTAATTTTTGGGCCCAGGCATCAAAAATT
>SLQX01000097.1 GCA_007131245.1 Bacteroidales bacterium | reverse complement strand
TCCCCTGGGTGTTTTGGTTCCTTGCCGGTACCTATGTTGCCGGACGCACCCTTGAAAACTTCTATTTGTCATACGCCAGTGATGCCTTGGTCTGGACCGGCTCTTTCTGGCTGGCAGCTATGCTCTACTTTTTCCTGGCCCTGGTGCTGTTCGACCTGGTAAGGGTGGTTCACCATTTTTTCCCTTTTTATCCTGCTTTTGTAACAGAAAATTACGAAAAAATCAAGTCAGGACTGTTTTACGGAACGGTTGTGGTGGTTTTAATTACCATCGTTGCCGGACATATTAACACCCTGCACCCGGTGGTGGTTCAGAAAAACATACACATACCCAAAGAAGCCAATGGCCGGAAACAGTTACGGGCTGTTATGATGTCCGATATTCACCTGGGTACACTCATTGGCAACGGTCATTTTGAAAAAATAGTACAAGAGGTGGAAAAGCTCCAACCCGAAATCATTTTTTTAGCCGGTGATGTGCTGGATGAAGATCTGGAACCTGTTTTACGGCAAAACATTGGTGAGACCCTCAAAAGGCTCAAAGCCCCTTTGGGTGTGTATGCGGTGATGGGAAACCATGAGTACATTGGCGGTGCCGAACCTGCCTATGAATACCTGAAAAACCACGGATTGCAAATTGTTCGCGACAGTGTTGTCAGGATTGACGACAGCTTTTACCTTATCGGCCGTGAAGACCGGGACAAAAAGCGTTTTTCAGGCCGGGAAAGGCTAGACCTTGATGAACTGGTTGGTAAGGCTGATGACTCATTTCCCCTGATATTGATGGATCATCAGCCTTATTATCTGGAGCAGGCAGCCAACCTGGGGGTAGATCTTCAGCTATCCGGCCACACCCACCATGGTCAGTTATGGCCCCTTAACTATATTACTTCTGCCATTTATACCATTAGTAGAGGGTATGGGAAAATTGACCAGATGCATGTTTATGTTTCCAATGGTATAGGTACCTGGGGGCCTCCAGTTCGGGTGGGTAGCCGGCCTGAGATTGTACTGCTGAATATTACATTTGGAGACGCTCAACAGGTTGCAACAAAGGATTAATTTGTTTTGGTTGGTGGGTTTTTTGGGATAAAGTCTGTCGGGTTCAACCTGATAATTAAGATTAATGATTTAAATTTTACAGTGACAGTGTTGTTGATATTCAACCTTTTTTAGACATATAACCGAGATGGTCGTTAAATTTGAAAAACTGTAAGTGGAGTTTTAGATGTCTGATTAGCAGGGCTGTCCAATCCATGAGAGGTTCAACCTGATTTGAAATCAGTATATTCATTCAGATGGGAAACATTAGTCATGAAATTCAAGAGGAGAATAGGATCTTCTAATCATCAAAAAATATTTCCAGGCATTTGGTTACCGACTCCTCGACAGTCATTAAGTGGGTAGGTAGTTCGAGATGTACCTTCCCTACAGGGTCGAAAGGGCTGCTAATGCCTGTAAAATCAGGAACTATGCCTTTACGGGCTTTATCAAACAGCCCCTTTTTGTCTCTTTTTTCACAAACTTTCAGGGGAGCATTTACATAAACCTCCATCAGGTCATTCTGGCAAAGGATACCTCTGACAATCTCCCTGCATTTGTAGGTGGGGGTAATAAAACTGCAAAGACAGTTAATGCCGTTCTCCCAAAAAACTTTGGCCACTTCGGCTGCACGCCTTACATTTTCTTCTCGTGATACCATGTCAAAGCCCAGGTCGTTGCAAAGTCCTTTTCTTAAACGGTCTCCATCCAGCACACACGCATTTACACCACGGGCAATCAACCTTTTTTTAAGATGGTTGGCAATGGTGGTTTTTCCTGAACCAGGCAAGCCGAAAAACCAAATTATTTTAGGTGTTTGGGTCTTACTCATGTGAAAATTGGACTGATTTGGTGATTGAAGCAACGCTTAAAGATTGGTGAACAAACCTTTCACTGATTAGCCGCTGCAAACATTGACAGCTCATATTTTTCGTATCCACATGACAAAGATAAAAATAAGATGCATTTACTTCTTGTTAAAAATGCAGTTCTCAGCGAATTATCAGTGATAGTCCATCTTTTTTATTAGAATTGGGTTTTTATGGATAACTAATTTTTTAAGGCGTGTCCGCAAGCGAACGGTTGATGTGTTATAAGCGAACACCTAGGGGTTTAAAAGGATGGGGCAGGTTTTGTAACAACCACATATACAGCGCATAATAAGCTGTGGCATGCTTTTGGATAAAATGGGGCTGTAAGTTTATTGGTTAATTGGTTAAGTGCGAAGGTAAGGGTTTTAAAGGCCCTTACCTTTTTCAAAAACAAATACGGAATCTGAGCTTAACTCAACCAACTGAACTCTTAGAAACCATGGACAAAATCTAGTTGTTATGAAAACGAAACTAAGCCTTTTCTTTGGATTGATAATTTCCGCGTTAGTTGCTGCGGGAGTGACGCCCCAGACTTTGTGGAGCCTTGAAGATTGTATTGATTATGCCCTTGAGCACAACCTGGATATCCAGTTCCAGCGTTATAATGAAATAACCGGTAGTTACGATTTGAAACAATCTTATGGCAATTTTTTACCGAATCTGAATGCCGAGAGTACTCAGGGATTTAGCTATGGCCGGTCGGTAGACCCTTTTACCAATGAGTTTTCCACCGAACGGATTATGCGGCAAAATGCATCGGCTTCCTCATCAATGGTGCTGTTTGCCGGTTTCCAAAATGTAAACTATTTACGCTACCAGATGTTGCGAAATACCGCTCTTAAACACGATACCGAAGGTGTTCAAAACGAACTGATTCTTACCATTTCGGCAGCGTATATGCAGATTTTGTATAATGAAGACTTCGTAGAAACGGCCCGCCAGCAAACAGAGGTAATACGTCAGCAACTTGAACGTACCCGGATGCTATACCAGGGTGGCACACTCCCCAGGGGTAGTGTGCTTGAAATGGAAGCACGGCTTGCTGAGGAAGAGCTGAATGTTATCAATGCAGAAAACAACCTCAGGCTGGCCTACCTCGAACTCATACAGTTGCTTGATCTTGACCCTGCTGATGATTTTGATATTCAACGACCCGATATTGAAATGACCGAACAGTTTGTGCTTACAAAACCCGAGGCGGCCTACGATAGAGCGATGCAGGTGGAGCCCAAGGTAAAAGCAGCTAATACACGTATCCTGGTTGCAGAACGTCAAATTGCACTGGAGCGTGGACGTATGAGCCCCACCATTTCATTGATAGGAAGCCTTTCAACCGGGTATTCTGAAGCTTCGCAGCAGTTTGTGGGTCAGGAAAATTTTGGTCCTGTCCAGGTGGGCTATCTGCAAGATGAAACCCCGGTATATGCCGATGATATCCACAATATTTTTGAACGTAAGCCTTACCGGGATCAGATCAGGGATAACTTCAGTCAATTTGTCGGGTTTAGTCTTCGTATTCCCATTTTTAACCGCCTGGATGTGCGAACCCGCATACAACATTCAAAGGTAGACCTGGACCGGGCCCAAAACAGGTATGAGCTCACACGTAACAACCTGCACAAAACCATTCACCAGGCTCATGCCGATGCATTAGCTGCCTGGCAAAAATACCAGGCCACCATCAAATCACTGGATGCTTTCAGCGAATCTTTTGATTATACCCGCCAGCGTTTTGAGTTGGGAATGGTGAGCTCCGTTGAGTTTAACGAAGCACAGACCAGGTTAGCAAGTGCCGAAAGAGAAGCGCTGCAGGCAAAGTATGATTTTGTTTTTAAAATGAAGATTATGGAGTTTTATATGGGGGAAGGTATTCGTTTGTAATACCCTAAAACTGCAGGCAGATATATTGCTGTCACCAAGAAAACTCACTATTTTACCTGTGCTTTCTTGCAAGCACTATGTAAGAGTGTTTCCACAACAATTGCCTGTACCCTCTTTATTTCTTGTTGTTTTTGAATTTGTTTGGCCGGCATCCGTTATGGGTGCCGGCTTTGTCAGGTCTGTTTGGTTATGGGTTATCCCGGCACACCTTTTTAAACAATGAATGGTTTTTATTGTTAAACATTTGCGATAAAAAAATAAACAGAAGATGATTTTTTATGTTGTAAAACTCATGAGCTGATCGAAATAAAATGTTTAAACGCTAAACCCAAAACAATTATTAACCGAAAAAAAGCATAGTATTATGGACAAACCAGCTATCACTAAATATGACATTCACCCCTTGTTGAACAAACGTTGGAGCCCCAGGTCTTTTTTGGAAAAGCCTGTTGATAAGGCAGCCCTGCAGCGTATTTTTGAAGCAGCCCGCTGGGCTCCCTCCAGTTTTAACGAACAACCCTGGCGGTTTATCGTGGGTATCAAAGGAGATAAAACCTGGGGTAAAGTCATGGAAGCCCTTGCAGATTTTAATCAAAAGTGGGCCAAGCTGGCCCCGGTACTGGTATTGAGTGTAGGAAAAACCCTCTCCTCCAAAAACAACAAATCCAATAAAGTTTTTAAATATGACGTGGGTCAGGGGGTTGCCCATCTTACCTTCCAGGCCACCGAGGAGGGGTTGTTTGTTCATCAAATGGGTGGCTTTAGCCCCGAAAAGGCCAGGGAATTGTTTGATATACCTGATGGGTACGAGCCCTTAACCGTTTTTGCCATCGGGCATAAAGGGGAGCCTGATTTGCTTGACGGGGACTTTCCGGAGATGGAAAAAGCACCAAGAGAAAGAAAAGAAATGGATGAGTTGATTTTTGAAGAGAAGTTCGGAAACCCTTCCGGCTTGTTCTAAGTCACCGCCAATCAAACCTTGGCTGAGGCTTGCTTTTCCAACCTTTTCCATGTTGTAAACACAGTTCAAAACCCATTGCTTTTATAAGTTTGAAAAAGCAATGGGCTTTTTAAATGAATAACCAGCCGGATTAAACGAATTAGTAGCATCCACGCCCTAAAACCACGTAAAAACCACATTATATAAATACACAAGCTTTTTGTATCTTTACCTGCTTAATGTTTTATGTGATAAATTTTCCGGTTTTGAATACAATCAAGGGTATCAGCAGAATAATAACTGTAGCTTTTATTACAGCTTATATGATTTCTGCTCCTGGTATGGCTCAAACACCCAAATACAGCAATGAGTTCTTATCAATTGGTGTAGGGGCACGTGCACTTGGCATGTCGGGGGCTTTTATATCTGTGGCCAACGATGCCACAGCGGGATACTGGAATCCGGCCGGGCTTACACGCCTTGACGCCAGTGTTCAGATTGCCCTCATGCATACGGAATACTTTGCCGGGATCGCCCAATATGACTATGGTTCGCTTGCCTTCAACCTTGATGAGAAAAGTGCCATGGGTGTTTCTTTTATTCGTTTTGGAGTGGATGATATCCCTGACACTTCAGAACTCATCGATACTGATGGAAACATTAATTACGACCGTATCCGCTCTTTTTCTGCTTCTGACAATGCTTTTATTTTGTCCTATGCCCGTATTCTGAACGAAAACCTTGACCTGGGTGTGAATACCAAAATAGTGAGAAGGACGGCAGGCTCTTTTGCCGGGGCATGGGGCTTTGGCCTTGATGCCGGCATACAGTACGAATACGGGAGCTGGCAGTTTGCCGCCATGGGACGCGATATCACCTCCACCTTCAATGCCTGGAGCTATGACCTTGATGAAAGCATGAGAGAGGTATTTACCCTTACCGGCAACGAAATCCCTGAAAGCAGCCTGGAAATCACTTTACCTCGATTTATCCTGGGGGCCTCACGAAGTTTTCTTTTTGCCGATGACAGGGTGGGCCTGCTTGCTTCGGCAGATATGAATATTACTACAGATGGTAAAAGAAATGTGCTTATCAAAGGCGACCCCCTCAGCTTTGACCCTTCGCTGGGACTGGAAGTCAATTACAACCAGGTGGTGTTTGTGAGGTTTGGCATGGGTAATTACCAGAAATATACCCTTCCTTCAGAAGAAACAACCCGGTCAGTCCAGTTTAATATGGGTCTGGGGTTGGCCATCAGGGATATCCTTACCCTGGATTATGCACTTACTGATGTGGGTGACAATTCCATTGCCCTTTACTCCAATATTTTTTCGCTGAGATTTAATATCAACCGGAGAGAGGATGCCAATTAAATCTAAACAACAGCTTTAGTAAAAGCCTAAAACACAAAAAAGAATACCAAATGCGATACCGGATTTTCATTCTTAAGTTCATATTGCTGTTGTCCACAACATTGCAGGCACAAAGCTATGGCAATGAATGGATTGACTATAATCAGCAATACTATGCGATTCCGGTTGTTGAAAGGGGTGTTTACCGTATAGACTATAATACGATGCAACAGGCAGGCATGCCCCTGGGGAGTTTCGACCCACGAAGTTTCCAGGTTTTTGTGAAAGGAGAGGAGCAACCCATTTTTGTGAAAAACGAAAACACTGGGGTATTCAGCCCGGGAGATTATATCGAGTTTTATGGAGAAAAGAATACCGGCTGGTTTGATGAAGGTTTTTATGAAAATTCCGACAATCAGCCCAATCCCAATTACAGTCTTATCAACGATACCATTACCTATTATTTAACCTGGAACAACCTGCTCACCAATAAAAGGTACAGTGTGCAGGAAGATGATAATTTTGAGGGATATTCCCCTGCTGCCTGGTTTTGGCACACCCAACGGGAAGACTACACCGCCGGCTATTATGCCGGTGAGACCAATAACTATGGTGTTACACAACCCCACTATACCCAGGCTGAAGGATGGTTTAGCGGAGCCCTCAACCTGGGACAAAGCCGAACCAAAAATATTGCAACCCCGCATATTTACACTGCCGGGCCCGACGCCCAGGTGGAGATGGCCGTGGCCGGAGCATCCAACTATCGCCTCCTGGACCCTGACCATCACCTTCAGATTCAGTTTGCCGGCCAGTTGATAGACACCCTCTATGATGGGTATAAATTGTTGCGATTTCATGAGCAGGTGGCGTCCAATAACCTGAATGCTTCGGGGACGCCCTTTGTTTTCAGCTCTGTTAACTCCCTGGGTACGCCCGTTGACCGGTCTGCCATTGCGTATATATCAGTAAGGTACCCGCGACTTTTTAACCTGGGGGGGCAGGACAACTTTAAACTGGAGCTGCCACCCTCTGCCGGAGACAAATCCCTTATTGCTTTTTCAGGGTTGGAGGCACAGGATGATGATACTGTTTGGGTTTACAATCTAACCAACAGTACAAAATCAAAAGCTTTTGCTGCGGAGGAAGGCTACAAGGCGCTTGTTAGCAACCCAACCCAGCTAAGGGAACTTTTCATTACTTCCTCCGGGCAAACCCGGCCCATCATCAGCTTAAAGCCTGTTTCTGCCGACCCGTCTAACTATGCCCGGTTCAAAGATTTTATGGCCCCGGAAAACTTCAACTCCAACTATTTAATGATTAGCCATGAAAAACTCATGGATGAAGCACAACAGTTTAAAAATTTCAGGAATACCACCGGGTATAAAGTGTTACTGGTAGATGTGGAGGAACTCTACCATCAGTTTGCTTATGGCATAAAAAAGCATCCACTGGCTATTCGTAATTTTGCTAAGTTTACCCTCGAAAATTATGATGAACAGGTGCGCAAACTCTTTCTGGTGGGAAAAACCAGGCCTGCTTCTTCTTACCGCAGAAATAATTCATTTTATGCGGCTTCATTGGTTCCTTCACTTGGCAACCCACCCTCCGATGTGCTTATCACCTCCGGGTTGGATAACTATGGCTATGCTCCTGCCGTGGCTACAGGACGCCTTGCTGCCCAAACACCGGATGATGTTTCTCTGTACCTGAATAAAGTGATTCAGCATCACAACGCACAACAAACACCACAGGAGTGGATGAAAAAAATACTTCACTTCGGAGGAGGGTCTAATGTGAATGAGCAAAACGTGCTTGCAAGCTATCTGCGGCAATATCGTAGCACCATGGAAGACACTCTGTTTGGCGGGCATGTGAAAACGTTTTTAAAAAGCTCTACCGATCCCATCCAGATTAACCAGTCTGATTCATTGAGACAAATCATCAACAATGGGGTGGGTTTTATGACCTTCTTCGGACATGCAGCAGGTGTGGGGTTTGACATCAGCATAGACTACCCTTCAGAGTACAGCAATTATGGGAGATACCCTTTCCTGGTTGCCAACTCCTGCTTTGCCGGTGATATTTTTAGTGGCAGCATCAATTCCAGCGAAGAGTTTGTCCTGATCGAAGAGAAAGGGACCATTGGCTACCTTTCGGCAACAACAGCCATGGGGGCGTTTGAGTTAAACCGCTACTCCAATGAGTTTTTCCGCCAGGTAAGTGCCAAAAGCTATGGCAAACCGGTGGGCCATATGATTAGGGAAACCATTCGCAATACGCAAACGCCCAACCAGTATGTGCGGAATGTAAGTTTGCTGAAGACCTTGCACGGCGACCCTGCGGTTACTCTCAATGCACAACCAAAGCCCGATTATAAGGTTGAAAGTTCAGATATTTTTTTCACCCCCTCTGATGTAACCACTGAGCTGGACTCCTTTACAGTACATGTTATCTCAACAAACCTTGGAAAAGCCATCAGAGACTCCATGTTTGTGGATTTGGAAAGGCGTTTTCCCGATGGTTCCGAGGAAACTTATCAAAGAAAAGTGGCTACTACATTGTTTAAAGATACACTCGGTTTCAGAATGCCGGTAGACCGCGAAAGAGGAGTGGGGGTCAACCAGTTTACCGTTACTCTGGACGCCCTGAGCCAGATAGAGGAAATGGATGTAACCAATAATCTGGCCAGTACCACCCTTTTTATCAAGTCATCGGATATTATTCCGGTATCTCCGCATGATTACGCCATTGTTTCAGAACCCTCGGTTACGCTGAAAGCTTCCACAGGGGATCCCTTTGTGGGAGAGAAAACCTATGTTTTCCAGGTGGATACCACACCCGATTTTTCTAACCCCCTCAGTGAGACATCCCTTCTGCATTCGGGAGGTGTGGTTTCATGGACGCCCCCTCTGAATCTTACGGATAGTATGGTGTACTTTTGGAGGGTGAGCATCGATTCTGTGTATACAGGAGAGTATGTGTGGCGCAACAGCAGTTTTCAACATATTGAAGGCGTTGAAGGATGGAGTCAGGCTAACTTTTTCCAGTTTGAAAGAAATCAGCACACTTTTGTTTCTTTCAATAAGCAGGAGCGCAAATGGGAGTTTATCAACTCTGTTAACTCTATTCAGGCACAAACAGGTATATACCCATATCTGGAATGGACCGAACAGTATATCCGCAAGAATGGCATTCCAATTGAGCTGTTTTCGTGCCTGGCCGATGTAGGCAACGGCATGTACTTTGCCATTTTTGACCCGGTGTCTTCAGAGCATTGGATTACCCACAATCAGGGTAACAACCTGGGGGAATACGATAACTATCATTGCCGGGTAAGACCCCACGGTACTTTTGATTATTATTCCACTTCCGAGCTGTGGCGCGATCGCATGGAGGCTTTTATTGACACCATCCCAGAGGGGCATTATGTGCTGGCTGCCAGCCATCGCAACCATAACGCGGAAAATTATCCCGAAAGTTTGTACCAGGCTTTTGAAACCCTGGGAAGTGCCAATATCCGCAACCTGGAAAACAATACACCTTATCTGCTTTTTGGGAAAAAGGGTAATACCGTTGGTTCTTCCAATGAGGTGATAGGTTCAGGTATTACTTCGGTGATTCAATTGAACGACAGTATCATTACCAACTGGGATAAGGGGAGTATGCTTTCACAGAAAATTGGACCGGCAAGCAAGTGGGAGTCGGTGCACTGGAAACAGGACAGCTACGACCAGCTTGATACCGATTCAGTATGGCTCAACATTATTGGTGTTACAGCTGCCGGGCTCAAAGATACATTGATGACCCGCATTCCCCCTGAGCAGGAAAGTATTGACCTGAACAACGAGGTGGACGCCAGTGAATACCCTTTTTTGCAGCTAATGGTGAATATGATGGATGAAGAAAACCGCACACCTGCTCAAATGAATTACTTGAAAGCCATTTATGAAGGGATCCCGGAGACAGCCATTGACCCTTCCCTGCATTATGTTTTTGAAAGAGATACAGTACAGGAAGGAGAGAAAATCCTTTTTTCCACCGCTATTCACAATATCAGTGAATACGATATGGACAGCTTGCTTATAACCTACTATGTGATGGATGAAAACCGGCAGATGCACCCGGTGGAGTATCCAAGACAAGGGCCCCACCCGGCCGGGGATGTATTGAAGGATACCATTATGATTCCCACCCGTGGGATCGCCGGCCATAACAGCCTTTGGATGGAGGTGAATCCAGGCAATGATCAGCTGGAGCAGCACTTTTTCAATAATGTGGGGCAGATTCCCTTTTTTGTAGAAAAAGATAAAACAAACCCGCTGCTGGAAGTTACTTTTGACGGAATGCAAATTATGGATGGTGACATCGTGTCGGCCGAACCCTTTATACATATTACACTGCGCGACGAAAACCCCTTTCTGGCGCTTACTGATACAACCCTGGTAAAGGTTTATTTGAGCACTCCCACCAACCCTGACTGGGAGCGGGTTTATTTTACAACAAAAGGCCAGGAAAACATGCGGTTTTATCCGGCCGAAATGCCGGACAACACCTGCACCATTGAGTTTGAGCCTGTTTTCGAAGTGGATGGTGATTACGCAATCCGCGTACAGGCTACCGATGAGTCGCTCAATGAATCGGGTGACTATGATTACGTTATCAATTTTGAAGTGATTACCCGTTCGACCATTACCGAAGTGTTGAACTGGCCCAACCCCTTTAGTACGGCAACCCACTTTGTGTTTACACTTACCGGAAGCCAGGTGCCTTCCTTTATGAAAATACAGATTATGACCATTACCGGGAAAGTGGTAAGGGAAATTGATCTTGCGGAACTGGGACCCATCCGTATTGGAAGGAATATTACAACCTATGCCTGGGATGGTACAGATGAATACGGAGACAGGCTGGCCAACGGTGTTTACCTTTACCGGGTAATTACCAACATCGAAGGAGAACAGATTGAGCTTAATCCCACTGAGGCGTCACGCTATTTCCATGAGGGATTTGGAAAAATGTACCTTATCCGCTAGTGGGGTTATGCATGGCGAAAATTGATGCAGCCCTTTTTTACAGATAATGCCAACTTTTGGGTAGCTTTTGTAGAATAAGAAATTGCAATAAACAATGATTCATTATCCGGTGAAAATACTAATGGCCTTTGGGGAAGCAGTAGCGGGAAACAAAAAACTGTTTTACTGGCTTATGAACAATGGTTATCCCGAGCTGACTGCCCTGGCCAATGCCATACAGGCGAATGATGAAGCATTCCAGTGGCTGATGAAAAATAAATTTCCCCATTTTGGGGCCTTCAGTAAGGCAGTATGGGATGATGAGAATGCCTTAAAGTGGCTTAATAAATCCGGGTATGAGCTTTTGGCCATGGTTGCCCGTTCCGTTCAGGAAGATCTTGTTGCCCGGCAATGGCTAAAAGACAACGAGTTGGATGTGTTTGTCCATCTTAGTCAAAAAATTTATATCTGTAAAATGCAAAGGAAGAAGGATTTGCGTGATTATCACAAAGGGCCGTTTCTTTAGAAACTGGCAAAAAAATACCACCAGGTACATTGTCGAAGAACTGTAAAACCAAATTGTATGAAGAAGTATTCTTATGACTACCCACGACCAGCCGTAACCACTGATGCTGTGTTGTTCAACATGAAAGAAGGAGAGCAGCTGCATATTCTGCTGATTCAACGTAATAACGAACCATTTAAAGGAGAATGGGCTTTACCCGGAGGTTTTTTAGATATGGATGAAACTCTTGAGGAATGTGTGCATCGTGAGGTGAAAGAAGAGACCGGCCTGGAAGGAGTCAAGCTTTATCAATTGGGAGCCTTTAGTGAGCCCGATCGCGACCCGCGCGGGCGGACTGTTTCGGTTGCATTTTGGGGGTTTTGTAAAAAGGAAACTGGGTTGAAAGCCGGCACAGATGCAGCCCGGGTGAAATGGTTCGACCTTAATCACCTTCCGGAATTGGCTTTTGATCATGATCTGATTATAAAAAAAGCCCTCAAGAGGGCTTTGGAAATAATGGCTGAATAATTTTAATGCCTATGCCAGGCTTTTTAAGATGGCCCGAACAATATTTTCTGCACCGTCAGCAATCTGAGTGATGTTCGCATCAAGCATATAGCAGGGGGTTGTAAACACGTTGTTCCTGGCGTCAATAACCACCTCTCCGTGAGTGGTCTGCTTGTGTTTGGCTCCCATTTTCTCTATGGCTTGTGATGTATCTTTATCCTGGCCAATGGTTAATTCTACATCCCCTAAGATTTTGGCTACAATCACCGGTGAGATGCACAAAGCTCCGATGGGTTTTCCTGCTTTGTGCACGGAAGTGATGGCTTGTTCCACATCCTTGTTTATTTTACACTCTGCCCCCTCAAAAGCAAAGGTGCATAGATTTTTTGCCACTCCAAATCCACCGGGCATCAGTAATGCATCAAAATCCGATTCCTTGAATTCGCTTAGGGGCTTAATGTTGCCACGGGCTATTCGGGCGGCTTCGATGAGGACATTGCGCTTTTCATTCATTTCATCACCGGTGATATGATTGATGACATGGGCTTGCTCCATATCGGGCGCAAAGATTTCATAACTGGCTCCCTGTTTCATGATGGCATACATGCTTAGTGTTGTTTCATGAATTTCCGATCCGTCAAATACGCCGCTTCCGGCCAGTATTACTGCAAATTTTTTCATGTTTGTCGTTTTTTGGGTTTATAATGAATAAACGTAATAGTTCAATTTTGCTTGAATATAGATCATTTGCCAAGGCTTGTCTATCATTATCCTGGTTTCACAAAATTAAAATTATCTGGCTGGAATTGCAATTTTTACCACCTTTTTTCAAGATATAAAAAGCGTTAATATGAGAAAGGGAAGTGGAAGGTTGTGATTTATCCTTTACTCGTAACGCAGCGATGTGACCGGATCTTTTTGTGCAGCTTTTTTGGCAGGCATATATCCAAATATAATGCCTATGCCAGCTGATACAATAAAAGATATTAAAATGGAAGTGAGGGTGATAATGGTTAGGATGTCTGTAAATTGCATGATCATTTTAGACAGGGCAATGCCCAAAAAAACACCAACAATTCCACCCGAGATGCTTATAAAAACAGATTCGGCCAGAAACTGAAATACCACGTCGTTTTTTTTAGCACCCACAGCAAGCCTGATGCCAATCTCCCGGGTCCTTTCCATCACTGAAGCGAGCATAATATTCATAATACCAATACCCCCTACCAGCAGGGATATGGCCGCAATGGCACCCAGCACGATGTTGAAAATATCTTTGGCTCTTTGTTCCTGCTCCAGCAGCAACTCCGGTACAATGACCTCGAAATCTTCTACCCCGTTGTGCCTGCGGAGCATCATGCGATGGATCAGTTCAGAAGTTGGTCTCAGGAGCTCAGAGTTTTCAACCTGTATCACTATCCGGTCCAGCTGGTGATAGCTTTTTGATTTTTCTGTTTCTTCCTGGTTTTGGTTATTCTGTCCCCGTCTCCGGTTTCTGCTTCTTTCAATATCAGTTGCCGTAACTACAGAACGGTCGGTAAATCTCAGCAGCGTTGTGTTTACTGGGATGTAGACGATGTTCCCAAATTCACTGATCCCCAGTCTTTCACTGGAATCATCTATGGCAGATCTATCCTCTGCCACACCAATTACCGTAAGCCAGTTATCGCCCAGCTTGATTTGCTGCCCAATAGCATTTTCATTGCCGAAGAAAAGTGTTCTGACCTGGTTACTGATGATACACACCGGGTCGCCCGACACCATCTGGTTTTCGGTGAATAACGTTCCGGCGGATAAGTTAATGGTAAACAGATCAAAATAACCTGGATTAACACCGGCAATTCGTATGGGCCGTCGTGTATTCTGGTAATGACCAAAGGAGTTAATTTCCACCTCAGGACTCACTGCATTTACCCCGGGAATAATCTCTTCAATGCTTTTTGCGTCTGACAGGCTTAGGCCGGGTGAAAACCTGCCCCTTAGCAACTCTTTCTGACTTTCGTCATCGCTGAAAACCGGGCGAACGATGATGTTGTTTACACCTACCAGTTTCATCTGATCCAGTATTTCCTGGCGTGCTCCACTTCCGATGGCTAACATTGCTATTACTGCACCCACGCCAAAAATAATACCCAGGGCGGTGAGCAATGACCGGAATTTGTTTTCAAAAACTGCATCCAGTGCGATGTTTAAGTTGTGTAAAAACCTCTGTGCAATAACCATTTTCTAAGAATTATCCCCGTATCCGTTTGGTCTGTATTTTTAGCCTGTGTATTGTTTATCAGTTTCCGGGCAGCGAAGCTTCTTGCAACCTGACCATCCTGAAGTCTTCTGGTGGCCCCGGAACACTCAGGTAAACCCTGTCATGCTTTTCCAGTCCCTGGTGGATGATGACCTGGTTTTCGTTTCTCATGCCAGTGACAATCTCCTGCCTCACAATGCGGTTTTGACTGTTTTTAAAAACAAAGTTTACCGAGTCCTGCAGGTGGATGGCTTCAATGGGAGCAAAAAGAACATCTTCTTCCACGTGGGTAATGATGGTGTTTTTGGTGGTCATTGCCGGGCGCAGGATAGTGTCAGCTTCATTGATCTGGATTTTAGCCTCAAAAACCCGGGCATCCTGGTTGGGTCTTTGCTCACCAATGTTTGCCACCTCGGTTACTACACCCGTAAAACGCTTGTCAGGAAAGGCGTCCACAACAATTTCAGCAGGTTGGTTGACAGCCACTTTGCTGATGTCCACCTCATTGATGAAAGTTCTGCTCATCATAATGGAAAAGTCAGGTAGGGTGGCTACGGTATTGTTCCACGTGTTGATTTGTGAGCCCACGGTTACTTTTGATCCATCCCAGTTGCGCCGGTATATCACCATACCGGCCTTGGGAGCTGTAACGTTGAATTCTTCCAGGACATCCAGCATGTTTTGGTATCTTCTTTCCTGTTGGTTCAGGCTGGCAGTAACCTCCTGCATCTTTGCTTCGGCCTGCTCAAGTCTTAGTTCGTAATTGTGACGTGCCTGCTGATAGGATCTCTGTGCTTTGTCTAGGTTGATCTCTGCCTGTCTGATGGCCGCCGGGGGTTCATATTCAGACTGGTCCAGGGCCAACTGTGCTTCTTCCAGGGCATATTCCAGGTTAACCAAATCGTTGCGGGCGCTGCGCAGTTCCAGGGTGGTGTCCAAACGTATCTGGGTGTGTGAGGTTTGGAGCTTTTCAATCTCGGTCTCTAAGTCTTTCAGGCGGTTGGAGATTTCGGTGCGATCCAGTGTGGCCACCCAATCACCCTCCTCCACTAGGGTGCCCTCAGGGATAAGTTCACTGATTTGAACATTCCACAACCCGACAGAGCGCAGACCCGAAGGCCCGGTTATATTTTCCGAGTTCTTGGCTTCCAACTCACCGCTGGTGTAAACGGTAACCTGGAAGTCTCCCCGCTCTACTTCAGCCTTGATGTGCTCCTGGCTAATGGTCCCTGAACCGGCAAAGTACCAGGCCGTTGCAATGAGTATAAGGATTAACGGAATAATGACTAATTTCTTGTTTTGCATGATGATGGTTGGTTATGGGCAACAATAGCTATTTCTCAAATTTATTTCATTTTTTGCAATATAAACGTAATTTATAATGCTTTAATGTACAAAACTTTTTTAATCCCGGAATTAATCAGTTGTTTAGAAGTTGTGAAAGGTCTGTTTGGGCGAACATATCACCTTGTTTAGGCATAAAAAAAGCTTATACATCAGTTTGCAGGAACAAAAATTTAACATTTGTTTATAAAATTATCTTTGTTCTTGTGTTTTTCTTATTTATCTTTGGTCTAAATAAAAATAAGCGAATTTGTAAATCGAATACTAAAACCAATCTTTTATGAAAAAATATTTCTTAACATCGCTAATGAGTTTGTTCCTGATTATGGGTACAGGAGCCTTGCTAACCGCAACGGAAAGTAATGAAAAAGAAAAATCTCAAAGTTGCTGTACCACTGCTATGGCGGAAACCACAGAAAATAAGGAAACTGCCAAATCAGAGAAATCCTCCTCTTGTACAAGCTCAGCAAAAGCTACCTCTGAAAAAGAATGCTGCAGCGACAAAGAAAAATCTGAAACTAAAAAGGCAGAATCCGAAACCTCTGATGCGCAAATGCTACAGACCAGCAGTTCCGATAAAGGTTCATGCACGAGCAGCAAAGTCAGAACAGCCGGGCCACAACCTGGTGAATGCACCAAACTGCCTTCAGGACTTAGAAGCCAACAGGCTAGTAAAGACAATTAATATTCCCTCTTAATTATTTTTGTTAATACTGTGCTTTTTTCCCCGGCTCTTTCTTTGAGTCGGGGTTTTTTA
>SLQX01000191.1 GCA_007131245.1 Bacteroidales bacterium | reverse complement strand
TGCAAATACCAGCCCGATGATGCCCAGCAGTGAAAATACCAGCATGGGGTTGGTGTAATCCAGGGGTTTTATGATTTCTGCCGTGTGAGCTTGGTCGGTGATTCCGAAGTAGTCACTATTGGCCTGAAGTAGTCTACCCTGGCCTATTATTATTTCAAATTGTCCGGCAGCATCCACATAAAAGCGGGTGCTTTCTTCCCATACCAGCTCCCTGATCTCTTGTTGTGTTTGTGTTCCGTCATCATCTTCAATGATGTAGTCTGTGATGGCGAATATTTTTATTTCACCACGGTGAGTGGCATCCAGGAGTTCCTGTTGGTCTGTTTCCAGGGCAGCGACGAAAACATTATTTTCATCTACGCTGAACTCGTTTTCATACATGATTCTCTCTTCATCGTCCCTGGTTTTAACCAGTTGTGCTTCAAGTCTTGTATAGTCGTTGCTTTCTTTGAGCTGGTTAAAGTTAGCACTGAGCAATGCATCTGCTTTTCCTATATTAATGGTAAACTCACCCCTGTCATTTGTGCTTACGGTATGGCTTTCGTTCCACACGATGGTACCGCTTACCACATCGTCAAATACCACTGTGGTTACGTTGATGTCCTTATTGGGGATGGGTTCGTCTTTGCTGTCGAGATAGATACCTGTATACTCCATGTTGTTTTGCTGTACTACCTCAAACTGATTGGAGTCGATTGCTGTACGGTAGTTGGGGTTGGAGGCATCAACCACGTACCCGATGAGCATGGGGAAAACAAACAGTCCCACATTTTGCACCGAAAACATGAATCCGTAGGCGGTACCCAGCTTGGCAGTGGGGACAATTTTAGTAACGGCCGGCCACATGGCTGCAGGAACCAGTGAGAAGGCAATCCCCAGCAATACAATGGGGATGCGCGGCTCAATATAGGTCAGGGCAAACATCAGGTGGGCTACAATGAGCAATGCAGAGCCCAGGTACATCAGTGTGGCGCTTTTCCCTTTGTTGTCAGCAAACCAGCCAAACAGTGGGGTAAGTAAAATGGTTCCGTACATCAGGTACGAAGTTACATCTCCTGCCATTTGCCGGGCCATGGAATACTTGTTCATTAAAAGGTCAGGGGCAAATTTCAGGAAAGGAAATACCGCTGAATAGAAAGTAACACAAAGCAAAGTAATGAATATTACACTGCGATTGGTTACCAAATCTTTCAAATCGCTGAGCTTAAAATCATCTTCGGGGTCTTTGATGTCGATTCTTGTCTGGCGATCCAGTTTGTTGTCTACCAACATGTATATGATGAATCCCAGCAGTCCTATCCACAGGAGCAATACACCAAAGTAAATGGCGGTGGTCCACTCGGGGTGTACAAGGCGAGGGGAGAGGGTAAATGCCAGAGCAGCACCCAAACGGCCTATAGCCAAATTCAGCCCCAATGCCAGGGCAACCTCTTTCCCTTTAAACCATTTTACAATTACTTTAGATAATACCACGATACTGGTTTCAGCTCCAAGGCCGAAAATAAAAAAGCCCAGTATCATCATCTTAAGCTGGGGTGTGTAGGAGGTTAGAAACGAGTTGAAAAAATTATAACCAAATCCTCCGTCGAGAAATGTGGAAGATGCGGCATAAGCTGTGATTCCTCCACCTATAGCCATTAAAAATATAAATGCAAAACCTGTAATCCGGATGCCAATGCGGTCAAGAATTATCCCTCCCAAAATGGCCATGGCCAGGAATACATTGGGTACTGCATAGGCCGACATAATCAGACCATAGTCGGAGGCGGAAAACCCCAGGTTAATCCTCAGCAAATCCTGGATGGGTGCCAGCAGGTCGTAAAAATAATAGTTGGTAGCCATGATAAAACTTGCCAGAACCATCACACCCCAACGTGCTGCGGGAATTTCGGTAAGTAGTTTTTTCGTGCTCATTTGATAGTTTTTTGTTTGTAATGAATTTATTTCGGATAATTGTTCTCAAGGTTTTTTTTTAAGCCTTGCCATGTATGTATTACGAATCTGCTTTTACGCAGTTTAATCCTTTGTCAAAAAAACAATAAAACCTACAGCACTTATTAGCCAGTGCCAGATGGCTGACAGGCGGTGCGGTAAAAAATTCCGGCTACCTGTATGTGTGATTACGAAAATGGGGGTCAAATATAACTTTTTGCTTTGGAAATGACCTTATCAAGTCCATCCGGATTTTTGCCACCGGCTGTGGCAAAGTGCGGCTGACCGCCACCCCCTCCCTGGATTTCCTTGGCCAGCTCTTTAACAATTTTTCCTGCATGAAGGCCTTTACTCTTTACAAGTTCTTCAGCAATCATAACGGTAACGCCTGCTTTGCCTGCAGAGTGGTGTCCCAGTACCAAAAACAGGTTGGGAACCAGCTTGTGAAGTTCAAAAGCCATGGTTTTGGCCGCCTTGCTGTCTGCTTCCAGTTTGGTGGCAATAAAACGGATATCACCAATGGATTCAGCCCCTGATGCCAATTCTTTTACCATGCTTTTGGCCCGTGACTGCTCAATGCTGTCCAGTTGTTTTTTCAACTTGTTGTTTTCCTCCAAAAGCTGTTCCACAGATTTGGGAAGGTTTTTGGGGTTTTTCAGCATTTGCTGAACTTGTTCCAGGGTGTCTGTCTTGTCGTTAACATACTGCTCTGCTTTTTTCCCTGTAACCGCCTCTATCCGCCTGATACCTGCCGCTATGGCTCCCTCCGATACAATGCGGAAAAGGCCGATTTGTCCGGTGGCACTTACGTGGGTTCCTCCACAAAGCTCTGCCGAATAGTCTTTGTCAAATGCAATCACCCTCACTTTCTCTTCATACTTTTCACCAAACAGAGCAACAGCTCCCATCTGCTGAGCTTTCTCCATGTCCATGTCCCGATGTTCTTCTCTTTGGATGTTTTGGCGTATACGGTCATTGACCAGTTCTTCAATACGCCGGATTTCTTCGGAAGTCAGGCGGGAGAAATGCGAAAAGTCGAAACGCAGCCGCTGATCGTTTACCAGTGATCCCTTTTGCTGCACATGATCACCCAATACCTTTTTGAGCGCTGAATGGAGCAGGTGTGTGGCAGAGTGGTTGTTCTCGGTAAGTCTTCGCTTGGTTTCATCTACACGGGCAATAAAATGATCGGGCCATTGCTCCGGCAATTTATCAATAATATGGATAGACAGGTTGTTTTCTTTTTGGGTATCCAGGACTTTCAGCCTAATGTCTCCGGCTTTCAAAACTCCCCTGTCGCCCACCTGGCCACCTGCTTCTGCATAAAAAGGTGTTTGGTTGAGCACCAGTTGATAGTAGGTCTTTCCTTTGGAGGTGACTTTTCTGTATTTTACGGGTTTTACTTCGGCTGTGAGGGCTTCGTAGCCCAGGAACAGTGTTTCCTCAGCGCCGGGGGAAAGCACGATCCAGTCCTGGGTATCGACGGTGGCAGCCGCACGGCTTCTTTGCTTCTGCTTTTGCATCCCTTCTTGAAAACCTTTCATATCCACATCACACCCTTTCTCCCGGGCCATAAGCTGGGTCAGGTCGACAGGGAACCCATAGGTGTCAAAAAGATCAAAGGCAAATTGTCCTTCGATGGTTTTTTTATCCCGGTTTTGCTCAATGTATTGCTCAAATTTTTGGATACCGGTGGCCAGTGTTTTGAGGAATGTACTTTCCTCTTCGGCTATCACCCTCATGATCAGGTCTTGCTGAGCGGGTAGTTCAGGGAAAAACTTGCCCATGTTTTCCACCATTACCGGTACCAGTTGGAACATAAAAGGGTCATTGAATCCCAGGAAGGTATATCCATACCTCACCGCTCTGCGCAGAATCCGCCGTATGACATAACCGGCCTTGTTGTTGGAAGGGAGCTCGCCATCGGCAATGGCAAAGGCTACAGCTCTCACATGGTCGCTGATAACACGCATGGAAATATCTGTTTCCTCACTTCTTCCATAGCTTTTACCGGTGAGTTCACTTAATTTTTGTATGTAAGGCTGGAATACATCCGTATCGTAATTGGATTGCTTGTCCTGCAAAACCATGCAAAGTCTTTCAAAGCCCATGCCGGTATCCACATGTTGAGCTGAGAGGGGCTGCAACGAGCCGTCAGATAATCTGTTAAACTGGATGAAAACCAGGTTCCATATTTCTATCACCAGCGGGTGGTCCTGGTTTACCAGCTCTTTGCCCGGGGTTTTTCTTTTTTCCTCCTGGGGGCGGATGTCCACATGTATTTCAGAGCAGGGACCACAGGGACCGGTATCTCCCATTTCCCAAAAATTATCTTTTTTAGAGCCGTAAAGGATGCGGTCATCAGGTATGTGTTGTTTCCAGTATTGCCTGGCCTCTTCATCGGGTTCAAGCTGGTCTTTGGGGTCACCTTCAAAAACCGTAACATAAAGGCTCTCCCTATCGATTTTCAATACATCTGTAAGAAGTTCCCAGGCCCAGGCGATAGCCTCTTTCTTGAAATAGTCGCCAAAACTCCAGTTGCCCATCATTTCAAACATGGTGTGATGATATGTGTCGTGGCCCACTTCATCCAAATCATTGTGCTTACCCGATACCCTGAGACATTTTTGGGTGTTGGTTACCCTGGGATTTTTGGCTGGCGAGTTTCCCAGGAAGATATCTTTAAACTGGTTCATTCCTGCGTTGGTAAACATTAGCGTGGGGTCGTTTTTTACGACCATAGGGGCAGATTTATCGACAAAGTGGTTTTTTGAGGCAAAATAATCCAGAAATGCTTGTCTGATTTGATTGGAGTTCATTGAAAATGAGTTGTTTTTCAGGTGTTTTTAACGTGTAAATTTTCGTAAAATCACTGACAAAATTAAATTAATTTTATTTAGTTTTGTAACTAATTAGTGAATGATGCGTAAATAAAAGAGTATAAACATTTTAACATTATAATGTGTTACTGGGGAGTACACATGCGATCATCGACAAGCAACAGTTATGGCAAAAATCAAATACCAATTCAACACTAAATCACTTGCTGTAGAACCTGTTCAGGAAAGTTTATGGGATAAATCCAAAAGGTTTCTGAGAATTGTATTGGCAGGCATGGTCTTTTCTGTTATCGTGCTGAGCATTGGATACACCTTTTTCGATTCTCCCAAGGAAAAAATGCTTTTACGTGAACTGGAGCAGTATGAACTCAATTTTCAACTGGTCAATGACAAAATGGATATGTTGGCCTCCGTGGTTGAAGATATAGAATATCGTGATGACCAGATATACCGCGTTATTTTTGAGGCAGAGCCTATTCCACGCACCGTAAGGGAAGCAGCTTATGGAGGGGTGGACCGTTATGAGCAGTTTGACGGTTATAACAACAGTGAAGTAATTGCTGCCACCATGGAGCGAATAGATAAGCTTTCCCGTAAACTTTATGTGCAATCGGTTTCCTATGATGAGGTCTTTGAGATGGCCAAAGATAAGACCGATATGCTGGCATCTATTCCGGCCATTGTTCCCATCGAAAAAGGTACCGAGCGTTTGGTCTCAGGTTTTGGCCCACGTATTCACCCCATCTACAAAACCCTCAGGATGCATAATGGTGTAGATTTTACTGCACCCACTGGAACTCCCATTTATGCCCCTGGCAATGGCGTGGTTACAAAAGCTGAACGCAACAGGCATGGTTATGGTCTGATGGTTCAGATTGACCATGGCTATGGTTACGAAACCCTGTATGCCCACATGAGTGAATTTGAAGTAAGAAGGGGACAAAAAGTAAGCAGGGGAGAGGTGATTGGCTATGTTGGGAATACCGGCGTGTCCACAGCTCCACACTTGCATTACGAGGTGCTCAGGCAAGGTAAAAGGGTTAATCCTGTAAATTACTTCTTCAATGATCTTACACCCGAGGAGTTTGAACATATCATTGAAGTGGCCTCCAGGGTCAATCAGTCCCTCTCCTGATGCAGTCCTTTTTTCAGCACTGAACTTTTTTCCTGACTGTATTGGTTTTTTACCGGTTTACTCCGCTCTTCGGATTATTCCTTCATTATCAATGCTCAACTCCGAATGGGGAAAGTCTTCCTTAACCAGTCTTTGCAGAGAGTGAACAGCCCTTTTTTGGCCGTCTACAATGGGGCCACCCCGTCCGATTTGCCGTATTGGGGTAACTTCCGCTTTCAGAAAAGCCCCTTCCCGGTTGGTAAATACTTTAATAACAGGTGCAATGCCGTTTTCGCCCCTGAGGTTAAAACGGGCATATGTGCAAAAATTGCCGAGGCTGTAAGCAATAAACCGGTCTTTGTATAAATCAACTGAACGTGTAACGTGGGGGCCATGGCCGAATACAATGTCTGCTCCCGCATCAATGACTGCATAGGAGAACTCACAAACATTTCCCCGGTTTTCACCATAGTAATACTCCGTCTCACAGGGTACATTCTGGTGGTCGGCTCCCTCAGCGCCTCCATGGAATGAGACAATGACTATGTCTGCCTTTTCTTTTAGCGCGCTCACAATGCGTTGGGCATTGGTTATATCATGAATGCTTACAGTGCCCACATTGGGTGCAAAAGCAGCCATCCCAAAGCGGATACCGTTGCGTTTTGTGATGGTTTGCTCGTATTCCTGAGTACCTGCAAAGGAAATGCCTGCCCGCTTCAGTGCTGCCACTGTAGCCACCCGGCCTTCAGGGCCAAAGTCACCTGTATGGTTATTGGCAAGGCTTACCATGTCGAACCCGGCATCCACAAGGTTGTATACATAATGTTCGGGTGAGCGGAATGCGTAGCACAAATCTGGGTTGTTGCACCTTTTTACGCTCCCCTCTCCATCCAGTAACACCCCTTCCAGGTTTCCGAAAGTCAGGTCAGCGCTTTGTAATACAGCGTGTAAGGGTTTCAGCAAATCTTTGCCATCATTGGGTGGCAGGTAAGATTCGTCGGGGTAATTGGTACCCATCATGATGTCTCCGGTACCAATGATGGTGATGATGTTGGATTGGCGGCGCATAGCATCAGGCAATTGTTGTATCCCGGGACCCTCTGGAGTAAGAATGGTGATGTGGGGGAGTTTGCGTTCCAGGGGCTGCTTATCCTTATCACCCGCTATGGCAGGTTGAATGCCTGAAATGATAAGTAAGATGATGCCCAGTAATTGTTGCCGGGCGGGTAAGGAAGAAAATATTTGCATGAGTTGAAACAATTTTATCGTATAAATGAGATGTAAAAATACAGCTAAGTTTTTATTGAAAAAAATCTTTTGTTCCAGGTTTTACATTGGTAGCGTGTTTTTCAAAACGGAGGAAGTATCAAAGGAGGATGAGGGGTGCGCTCATTATGTAGAATATGTGGTAAAGATTTTTTTCGATGTTTTGCCGGGGGATGTGAGATTATTTATTAACAGGGGTAGTGAGGGTGGGTAAAGTTTTTTAATTTTACTTTTGAATTCGGAGTTGATGGCCATTTATTTAAAACAAAGATACTGCATATGCCCGGAAAGGAATCACAAAAAAGCAATGACAATATTGCCCGGATGTACTACACCATCGGTGAGGTGGCAGGGATGTTCAAGGTGAATACCTCCCTGATCAGGTTCTGGGAGAAGGAGTTTGATGTAATTCAGCCCAAGAAGAACAAGAAAGGAAATCGTTTATTCACCCAAAAGGATGTGGATAATTTCCACCTGATATACAACCTTGTGAAGGAAAGAGGGTATACGCTGAAGGGGGCCAGGGAAAAGCTCAGCAAAAATCCCCGTGATACCCTGCGCGAGTACGAAATTGTAAAATCTTTGAACAAGATTGAGCGATTTTTGCTGGATGTGAAAAAGGAGCTGGAGCGCTCCTGATACGATGCTATCGGGAATCGTTAATGATTTTACTTGCCGGTGAATTTTGAATCCTTAGGCTGTATTAACTTTCCGGCTTTTCCAGCGGTTGGGGAAGACAAAGCCTGCAGCCAGGGTTGTACTGACATAAAAGGGATAGAGCATAGACAGAACGGGGAAGTAGCGCATGAGCCGGGGCTGCCCCATGAAGTTTGTTACCGGCATCACCAGGCTTGCGTCAACCAGTGCTTTGATGATCCATAAGCCCACCACAAATACCAGCAGTTTTTGGAAAAACACCACGGTCAACACAAGGGAAATGGCCATGAAAAGGTTCGACAGGGCCACTATGGCTCCTGTAAGTAAAGTGAATAAATCTGTAAACCCTGTCGATTTAGAAACCCACCGCATTCTTTGCATGAAAAATACTTTCACAGAGGCCGCTGGCCTGGTACTGACCATGGCACCCCGGTTTTTTACAAACCGGATGCTTCCGGGGTGGTGCTTTTGAATCGCATGCATCATAAACATATCGTCGCCCGAAAGGTATTTTTGCCCAGGGAGCTGGGGCAAGAGTTCTTGCACCGTTTTTCGCCGGAAGGCCAGGTTGGCCCCATTGCAAAGTACGGGCTTTCCCCAGGATGCTGCTCCCCCGGCAGTGCCCACCAGGCTGCTGAACTCCAGTGCCTGCATGTGAGAAAACATGCTTCCTGTGTTGATAATTTCCACCGGGCCCATGGCCATTTGCACGGCGTTATTTTCAAAAGGGGAGGCGAGGTTCTTGACCCACTGATCGTCCATGGTGCAATCGGCATCGGTGGTGATGATAATTTCTCCCCGGGCTTTATCCAGGGCTCTTCGCAGGGCAGCTTTTTTGCCCCTGTGTGTTGAATTTCCGGGTCTGATCAGTTGAAAGACAGGGTGCTGTGTTGTATGTTTGAGGATAATATCGGTGCCATGGTCTTCCGAAAAGTCGTCACTCATCAGCACCTCCAGTCGGTGGAGGGGGTATTGCTGGGCTGACAGGCAGGAGAGCAGCGCAGGCAGATTGGCTGCTTCGTTGCGGAAAGCGACGATAACGGATACTTTGGGGAGAGGTTGGGAAATGGTTTGTTTTCTGCAGCATGGTGTTTTCACCCATCCAGCCACGATGAAAATAATAAGCAAGGTATAGGGTGCAATGAACAAAAGAGCCAGGATAAAAAAAACTTGCTGTATCATCTGTTATGAGTTTGAGCTGTTTAACTCCTTTCCAATTCCCATTATGCCGCCGGTAATGGCCGGGAACGCCAGGTTTACCACCCAAAGAGCGGTGGTTGCTGCCAGTACCGGCATTTCGTAAGCACTATCCTGGGTAAGGGAGTTATACAGGCCAAAAACAAAAAGTGCCACAGGCCCCCTGACACCCAGCTCCCATATGGCAGACAGGGGTATCAGGGCCATGAAAAGATAAATGACAGCGATGAGGGAAAAAAGGACCGGAAAAGGCATGGCAAGTCCGAACAGCTTAAGCAGCAGGTAAAACTGAACCACAAAAACAAAATATCTCATCAAGCTCAGCGAAAACAATGCAAAGATGTTACTGGGAGAAAGTTTGCCCAGCACACCCAACTGTAGCGATACCTTATGTAAAAACCTGTTTTGATTGGGTAATCCGCGTCGGGCCAGCGCAGGGAGGCCAAGCACAAGGAGCAGGATAAATGATGCAGAAAAGGCGGCCAGGGTAATCATCCATCCATAGTTGCCGGTTGTAAGTTGCTGGCTGGAGATTGGTTGCCATGCCGGTAACAGGAAAAGGACAGAGATGCACCCCATCAGCAGTGTTATAAAAAGCTGGCTCAGGCCTCCTGCGGTGTTAAGCAGCAAGCCCCGAAACCGAAACCTGGGCTGAAGTATCATGATTCGACCAGCAAACTCGCCTGATCGTTTGGGGGTAATCATGCCCAGGGTCATCCCGTATAATACCGAATGGATTATCCTGCTCAGGGAGATCCTTTCAAGTCTTGAGCTGAGGATTTTCCATTTGAAAACTTCAAATCCCAGGTTCAGGGGCATCAATATTAGTACGACCGATGCCTGCAGCCAGGTGATAGTATTGGGTTTTATCTTTCCCAGCCAGGTAGAAAACACCGATGCATCCAGTTGTGAAAGGCTGTAAACAACATATACGGTAGCAGTTAATGCCAGCAAAATCCTCAGTGCGGGCAGTAAATTTTTGTGTACATTTGCCCGTAAAGGTATGGCTTGAATCAATAGGCGCATAAAACCATCAGCATAGTGGAGAAAATAATTTTAGGTATTGACCCCGGCACCAACAATATGGGGCTGGGAATAATTGAAGTCAAAGGTAGTAAAATTGAAATTATTACCATGGATGTGTTGAAGCTGGAGAAGCTTCAAACCCATACCCTGAAGTTGAAAAAAATATTTGAAACCACGCTGCGTATTATCGATCAATATCATCCTGATGAGCTGGCTATTGAAAGTCCTTTTTACGGGAAAAATGTCCAATCCATGTTAAAGCTTGGGCGGGCGCAGGGAGTAGCCCTTGCTGCCGGGTTGTACCGGGATATTCCGGTATTTGAATACTCACCGCGCAGGATCAAACAGTCTATTACCGGAAAGGGTGGTGCATCCAAAGAACAGGTGGCCGGATTGTTGGCCGGGATGCTTTCCATGAAATCCACACCCGAAAACCTGGATATTACCGACGCCCTTGCAGTGGCTGTATGCCACCATTTCCAGGGGGGAAATACACCCGGCAATGAGTCCAGTTATACCGGTTGGAAAGCTTTCGTAAGTCAGAACCCGGGTCGGGTGAAAAAATGATTTATTCCACCTTGGATGCAATCCTTTCGGCAATCATGCTGAATTCATTTTCGCTGAGCTTTAGCTTGGGCTTGCTAAAATCAATGTCATATATACCATTGATGGGCACCAGGTGGATGTGTGCATGGGCTACTTCCAGGCCAACTACCGCCACACCCACTTTTTCGCATTGGATACATTTTTTAATGGATTTGGCCACTTTTTTGGCAAACAGGAACAGCTCCTGGTACTCCTTGTCGTCAAGGTCAAAGATATAATCAACTTCTTTTTTGGGGATTACCAGGGTGTGCCCTTTGGCCAGAGGGTTGATGTCCAGGAATGCCAGGAAATGATCGTTCTCAGCAATTTTGTAGGCAGGGATATCGCCCGAAACAATTTTTGAAAAAATGGTTGACATAAGTTGATTGGATTTTGGTGTACAAAATAGAATTACACTGTAAAAATAAAAAAAGCCGGCTTAAAGTTGTAAGCCGGCTGATATATTTGTGTGTAAATATTTTCACCTGCTTATCTCAAGAATTTCGAATGTGAGCAACCCTGCGGGTACCTGTATTTCTGCCTTCTCCCCGGTTTTTTTACCCAGCAGACCCTTGGCAATGGGGCTGCTTACCGAAATTTTTCCCGATTTGATATCTGCCTCATTTTCCGGAACCAGCATGTAGGTCATGGACGCGTTATTCTTTAGGTTTTTGAGCTTTACTTTAGAAAGAATAGATACTTTATCCTTCTCAAGTTGAGATTCATCAATAACCCTTGCAGTGCTAAGTGTGTTTTCCAGCTTTGAAATTTTAAGTTCAAGCATTCCCTGTGCATTTTTTGCCGCATCATATTCCGCATTCTCCGACAGGTCTCCCTTTTCCCTGGCTTCGGCAATTTGCTGAGAAATGGCCGGCCTCTCTACAGACTTGAGGTGTTCAAGCTCCTCTTTTAATTTGTCCAGGCCTTCTTTGGTGAAATACTTAACCTCATTCATGACTATAATAATTAGGGTTTAACAATGTCCCTGCAATTCAGCGTGTTTTGAATTGCTGTTTAAAAGCAGGAACCGTAAAATTTTGATTTAATAAATTGTGTGTAACTTTTGCTTTAACCGCATATTTTTTTTTAAAAACCAAGGCATAAAAAAAAACAGTTGACAGCCTGCATGCATTGTTACAAAACAAAACTGACAACTAATTCGTATTACTGAGCCGGGGTTTCGAAAAATATTAAATGGTGACGTGTGAAACCAGTACGATGTATAAAAAAACAAACGAACCCCGTCCGTTTGCTTTAGCAAATATAATGATTTTTTGATAAACTACAAAAAATGGATTGTTAAGTATATTTTTTGTTGATGATTTCCGAATAAATAATGGCTTTTCTTCCATCAAACTCCCAGTCGGTTTCCTGGTCTTGCTTTTCAATATCCACCACGGAAAGTTTTTTATCTTCCTCATCCGTAATCTTGTAACGCTCTTCATAGATTTTGATGAGCTCGTCAAGGGATTCTGCCTTTTTCTGGCCCGAAAACTCAAAATCTTCATCAATGGCAGTGGCGCCTTCGTACTTGCTTACTTTCTCATCTGACATTTTTTCACTGCCCGGCTGATGACGTGAGCTGTCATCATGGTATGTCCTTTCTTCGGAGTACGCGGGTTGGGGCTTGGGCTCAGCTGTGGGCTTCTGTTTGGGTTTATCATCCGTTCCAAAAAACTCCTCCAACATATCGTCAAAATCAGACTCTTTGGCAACAGGTGGCTGTTGGGTTTCGGTCTCCACGGTTTCGGCCTCTTCATAGGATTGGGGTTTCGGCTGGGGTGCCGATTGGGGCTTCTTTTTCTTTTTACTGCCCAAAAGGCTGATTACCAGCCAAACTGCAGCCAGTAAAATATATACAAAATCTTCCATGTTGCAATTGAATTAGTTATTGATTTGCAAATTATGTTGTGGGTTGATTAAAAACATTTTCAGCAAATTGTTTTGCTACCGTTTTACCACCAACCTGTGAGCGTCCTGTACCAACGCATGTAGAACGGTTCTCTGCGTCGATTGTTTAGCCGGTCACTTTTCCTGCGGGTTTCTTTCATCCTTTGACGAACCTCCGGGGACTGGGCATTCATGTGTCTTTGCCGTGCTTCGCGCATAATGCGGTCGCCTTCCTGTCTCCTTTGTTCTATCTTTTTTTCCTGTTCAGCCTGTGTGCGGCCTGCCTGTGATTTGGGACCGCACGAACCCAGTGGCAAAAGTACCAATAAAATAATGAACAAAGTATATGTAATCATTTTCCGGGGCATGGTTTTTTTGTTTTGGTGCGAAGCTTACCAGAATGTTGCTTTGAATGCTTCTGTCCGATGCAGGATCATTGCCCTTTTCAACAATACAACGTTGTGTATTTGCCACTTGATATACAACAAAGATAAAAAAAACGTTGTAACTTTGGCACTTAACCTTGAATTCCATGCTTTTAAGAACTTCATACCTTTTCATTTTTTTACTTGCAGCGGCTATAGTAGCAGTCCAGTTCTCTTCCTGTACCAAAGATGAACAGCATCCCGTACCCATTGTACCCGTTGAGTTTCGTATCAATCTCGAATTTCAGAACATTGAGCTCAACAGCATCGGTGGCTGGGCATATTATACGGGTGGATTTCGGGGGATTGTTATCTACCGGGTATCCCAGGATGAGTTCACCGCCTTTGACCGGGCATGTCCATACCACCCCTACGAGGAGTGTGGCCGCATAACGGTGGAAGAACCACCCCTGGCCGAATGCAAATGCTGCGAGTCTACTTTCCTGCTGCTCGATGGCTCCCCGGTGTCCGGTCCGGCCCGTCATCCCCTTCGGCAATACCGTACGGTCTTCGACGACCCGTTTTTGTATGTGGGGAACCAGTAGGCCCGCACGGCCCTGCGGGCCTACGAAAAATTAAAAATACCACATTGATTTATGATAAAAAATATGGATGTTCACAAGGTCTTTGCAGACTATTTTAAAGGGAACGAGGCTTTGGCTTATGGGCTTTCCTCTGCGCTGGGCGAGGGGAGTATATGCCTGGATACAAACCGGTACATCAGTGCCATGGAGCAATCCGCAACTCCTGCCGAAGGAAATCCTTTCTGGCAGAGTGCAGACCATTTCAGGGAACAGATGAAAGAGGGACGATTTGTTACCAATGACCCCGCAGGGCTTAAGCCTTTTATCGTGCTGGACTCCAGGGTTTACCTCCAAAGGTATTATTATTACGAAACCCGCATCATTGAAAACATCCGCCTGCTGGGCGATGCTTTTAAAATCATCACCGGCGGGCCGGGAACGGGAAAAACATTCAGTGTAGGGAAAAAGCTGGTGAAACTTTTCGGGAAAAATCCCGACCAACAAGTGGCCCTTGCTGCCCCCACGGGCAAAGCGGCGGCAAGGATGGAGGAAGCAATACGCGACTTTACAAAAAACAACACTGACAAAATTTCCGGGGAAATACCAGGAAAGCTAAAAGCTCTCCATGCCCAAACCATCCATCACCTGCTGGGCTATATTCCCAACAGTGTTTTCTTCAGGCATAACAGGGAAAATCCTCTTCCCTTTGATGTACTGGTCATCGACGAGGCCTCCATGATCGATGGCGCCATGATGGCCAAACTGCTTGATGCCACCGGCGACAATACCCAGCTATATCTTATCGGCGATAAAGATCAGCTGGCCTCGGTGGAAGCGGGGTCGGTGTTTGGGGATATTTGCAGAGCGAAAGATGCTGATATGCTGAAGGATAAGGTTGAGATTAAGAAGACGGTTTACAGAACAGGCGGTGTTGAGATTATCCCTTTCAGTAAAAAAATTATTGAAGGAGATACAGATTTTGTCCTGGGTTATAAAAACAACGATGAGGTCATTATCGACAAACCTGCGGATGGAAAATATTCTGAAACTTTGTTTAAGAAAGAAGTTGCTGGTTATTCAAAATATATTGAAGCTGAAAAAGTAAAGGATGCTTTAAATCTACTTAACAATGTGCGCGTTTTATGTGTTACCCGCGAGCATGACCATAGTGTGGCGGAAACCAATAAGCGCATTGAAAAAATCCTTTCGGAAAAGTACAAGGGGACATCCCTTTTCAGCCCCAAAGCCGGTTTCTACCACAACCAGCCCATTATCATTACCCAGAACGATAAAGATTTAGGGTTGAACAACGGTGATGTGGGACTTATCCGCCACGATGGCAATGGGTATGTGGCTTATTTTGAGGATGCACAGGCAGAAGGCGGGGTGAAAACCCACCAGGCCGGTTACCTCAACCACTACGATACCGTTTTTGCCATGACCATCCACAAGAGCCAGGGGTCGGAATTTGAGAATGTGGTGGTGTTGCTCCCCGAAAAAAGGGCACAAAAACTTCTCACCCGTGAACTGCTCTACACCGCCGTTACCCGCGCCAAAGAGAAAGTACTGATCCAAGCCACCCCCGAAGTGCTTGAAAAATGCATCGATGCCACCGTAAGCCGTGCATCGGGCTTAACCCAACGCCTAAATCCAGAAGCCAATGAATAAACTATATACATCCAACCGCAACGAGCTGTTGTGCCAAAAGCTGGCCCAAAACATCAAGAACTCCTCCGGCTCCATCTTTCAGAAAACTCTGATCATAACACAGAGTGGGGGGATGAATGCGTGGTTGACAGGGCAGCTTACCCGCATAAATGGCATTTTCTCCCACTATGAATTTCAGAACCAGGATGGGTTTATGGGGCAGGTGTTTGAGCTTCTCACAGGCGAACCCCTCCGAAGCAACCGCGATGCCATAAAGTTTGGGGTGTATGGACTGCTTGACAGTGAAGATTTTAAAGATAAATTTGATAATGTAGCTTCCTATTATCAGGATAATGACCTGCGCCGCATCCAGCTTGCCGAAAAGATCGCCGACCTGTTCGACCAGTACCAGCTTTACCGGGTGGATATGATTAAAAAGTGGGAGAGAGGGGAGCAGGAGACAACAAAAGAAGCAGAGGGGTGGCAGATATGGCTGTGGCAGAAACTTGATCTTCCTTCCAAAGCGTCTTACAGGCAAACTATTTACGATAAACTGGAGGAAGATGCTGAAAAACTTAAGCAGCTGTATCCTGAGATCCACCTGTTTGGCATTTCTATTTTCACCGGTTTTCACCTGGAATTTTACCAGCACCTGGAGAAATACATTAAGGTGCACTATTACCTGTGCCTGCCATCTCAGTCACAGGAATTAAAAAACAGTATGCTGGAAAATAATGGAAACAAAGCGCGAGAATTACTGGATCAATGTAAAGAATGGAACAGGGAATCGGCTGATTTCAAAGTGGAAAATCCCGGTACACTGCTTGGCCGTTTGCAACAAAGCATTCTCAATAACGAGGAACTGAAAGATAAGAATCATGACGAATCCATAGAGGTAACTTCCCATTACACACCTGTGCGTGAAGTGGAGACGCTTTACAATTATCTGCTCGATCTGTTTGAAAAGGAATGGGGAAAAGGTACGCTGCTACCCCGCGATGTGTTGGTGATCACTCCTGATATCAACAAGTACGAGCCATTCATAAAGGCGGTATTCAGAAATGCCCCCGTCAAACTTCCTTTCAGGGTTTCAGGTGCTGCGCGCAATAGCGGCAACAGCATCTGCGCGGCCATGGAGCTCATCGTAAATATAACCGAAGACGACCTCACTGCCGAAAAAGTTGCGGGGTTGCTGGAACAGAACCGCATCGGTATGGCCTACAAGATAGAAAGTACAAGTTACATCCGGGGGGTATTGAATAAGGCAGGGATTAGGTTTGGCCGGCAAAACAGACTGGAGGACGACACCCACTATGTAAGCTGGAAGTATGGTTTTGAAAAGATCATCCTGGGCTATGCCATGCATACCGATG
>SLQX01000161.1 GCA_007131245.1 Bacteroidales bacterium | reverse complement strand
TTTGAATAACGAACAATCTGCCCGCTCTTTTATGCAGTGGTTTGAGCAATGCTCCTTTTATAAGCTCACCTATGGCAATCTGGATGAAGCCGTTTTGAAAATTAAGGAGTGGATGAAGCAAGATGCACCCAAATAGTTTACCATGAGACCCTCCACAGCAAATCTGCTATCTTTGTAGCATGAACCGCGAAAAAGCCTTTTCTCTCAATGCCCGCATATTGTCTCTTTCTGTGTATCCGGAAAGGGCAGACGCTATGCCCGAAGTTCTGAGCTCCTTCGATGAAGAGCAATGGAAGCTATGGGTGTATTATTCAGGGAAGCATCTTATTTTACCCGGTTTGTATTATAACCTTCATCAACATGGGTTAATTCCCGCTTTGCCGACTTCCCTCAACCAGTACCTGCAGCAGGTTTTTAGCCTGAATACAGAAAGGAATGAAAAGATACGGGAGCAAAGTCTGGACCTAAACCGTATGTTGCAGCAAAATGGCATACAGCCTGTTTTCCTGAAAGGAACAGGCCATTTGTGCGACCATCTGTATGCCCATCCGGGCATGCGCATGATGTCGGATATTGATGTGGTTGTGCCACCCCACCAGGTGCTGTCAGCAGCCAGGCTGCTCATGGACCAGGGATACTTCTCCCACAAGCCGTATAATCCGAAAGCATTTGACTCAACCCTGCATTACCCCATGCTGGTACATGAGGACCGTGTGGCAGGAATTGAAGTACATGCACGCGTTCTTAATTATCTCTACGATGGCTTGCTGCCCCATTATCCCCATGGGCTTGTTTCTGCCCGCTCCCATCCTGATGTTACTATATTGAGTATGGATGACCGGATGGTGCACAACTTTGTCCATACCCAGCTGATGCACTCCCACCATTATACCGGAATACTCTCCCTGAAAGATATGTATGACTATTTTTTAATGCGACATAAGGGTGGATTGGCCCCCCGTCTCAGGAAACACCAATCCAGCTTTTTGGCCTATCAAAACATCATTGCCAGGTATTTTGAATGCCAGGTAGTCCGCACACAAAAAAAAGCCACCTTTACCTACACCATGCTCCGGGCCAGGCACCGGGCCAGTCTCAATTTTCCCGTCATACTTGTCCGGTTTCACTATTTTACGGTGATGGTTCTTCAGAAATACTTTATGCTTCCCCTCCGCAGCCTCTGGAATCCCACAGCACGCAATTTTATCTGGAGCCGCATTACCCATCCAGGCTGGTTTCAGTCTCATCTCCAGGCCTGGAAAAGATTGTTAAAAAGGAAATAGGTTGGGGTTTGTTGTTCCGGAGTATCAAACTATGTTACTTAGCAGCGGCCAACTCCATCTTTGGAGAGCCTGTCCCGAACATGACCCGGAAGGGCAGGGGCGTGTCCCAAACCCTCTCCACCTTCCCCGATTCAGCCAGCTTATCCTGATTCCACTTTTCCCTGTAAAAACGACTCATAATCTTGCCGCGTGTTGATGTTAAGCAATATTTCCGGGTCGTTCCAGGAAACATCAACCCCTTTGAAGTTTTTGATGTAGTCGCGCAGTATGGGCAGGGGGGGAGATAGCTGTAACAGGCGCTCTGTCAAATCTGTATTGATGAGCAGGGGGTGTGCTCCTTTGCCATTGCAGATGGGGCGGGCATAAGAAAAAGAGCCCAGTTGCCGCATAAGTTTTTGTGTGAGTGCTTTGTTCACAGAAGGATTGTCGATATTATGCAAAAAACAGGGTACAGGATCGGGGAGTTTTTGCAATCCGCATTGCAGGGAAAACATCCTTCCCAGCTGGGGTGTGGGATTTACTGCTAAGGTTAGGGGTTCGGGGCTTGGGGTCTCCTGAAAAAGCTCCTGGTCGTTGATATTGATGACCGCAATGGCCGGGATGCCCATCCGGTTGTAGTTTCCGGCAATATGGTGTAAAAAGTTTTTACCCGATGGCATTGTAAGACGCCACTTAGGTTCACCCATGCGGCTGCTGTGTCCGGCAGCCAGTATGATTGCGGCAAATTTGGGTGTGGTTTGCATGGTGTATCCTTTTTTACTGGGGTTAAAACCCATTTGCCTGGGCTGGTCAAAGGTAGCTGTTTTATACCATTTGCACAAAAAGGGGGACTATAGGTTCGTTCCAGACATGATGGAATAAACTCCCTTTTTGAACCTATTCATTCTTGATTTGCAGCGTCTTTGGTTAGCCCTGTTCTTTTCCCGGCAATGTTCCTTGATTTCTGTCTGTTCCTGTGCTATTTTTTGTATTTTTGACCTTCAACCCAATCTAAAACACCCTGTTATGACCGACCATTTTGTTCCTCTGGATCTTCCCCGATTGTTTAAAAAGTTGCTCACCCATCTTGATGAAGGCCACTACTTTGGTGTTCCCCGTGAGGTGTTTTATGAGCCACAGGACAGGCGGCTGCAAACAACCCGTTTTGGTCAAACGCTGGGCACACCGCTGGGACCTGCTGCAGGACCTCATACCCAGTTGGCACAAAATATTGTAGGTGCATGGCTTTGTGGTGCCCGGTATATGGAGCTGAAAACCATTCAGACCCTGGATGAGCTGGATGTGGCCAAGCCCTGCATCGACCTGCAGGATGAGGGGTACAACTGTGAATGGTCGCAGGAGTTGCGCATTGAGCAATCCTTTGACCAATACCTGGATGCCTGGATTCTTATCCATTTGCTGGAAAAGCGTATGGGGTGGAATAAGGCGGCAGGAGAAACCATCTTTAACATGAGTGTGGGTTACGACCTGAAGGGGATTCTCAAACCCAATGTGCAATGGTTTTTGGATAATATGAGGGATTGCCGCAGCGATTTGGACTCCAAAATCGAAACATTGGCTAAAGAATATCCCTGGGTGAAGGATGTTGCCATTCCGTACCAGATTTCTGACAACGTAACACTAAGTACCATGCATGGCTGCCCTCCCGGTGAGATTGAAAAAATCGGCCGGTACCTGCTGGAAGAAAAAGGGTTGCATACTGTGATTAAACTGAACCCCACCCTGCTGGGTCCCGATAAGGTAAGGGAGATTCTCAATGATAAGCTCGGTTTTAAAACTCCGGTACCCGACCAGGCCTTTGTCCATGATCTGAAATATGAAGATGCCCGGAAAATCATTGCCAACCTTAGCCAGTTAGCTGAAGAAAAGCACCTCTCCTTTGGATTAAAGCTAACCAATACACTGGAAAGTAACAACTTTCGACAGGTTTTTGACGAGAATCAGCAGCAGATGTATATGAGCGGAAAGGCACTGCACCCTCTGGCGGTGAACGTGTCAGCCAAAGTGCGTGCAGATTTCCCCCAACTGGATATTTCCTTTTCCGGTGGGGCCGATTGTTTCAATATCCATGAACTGCTGGCCTGTAAATTAAGTCCTGTCACCGTTTCGTCCGACCTGCTGAAGCCCGGCGGATACGGAAGGCTTTCCCAGTACCTTGAAAACCTCGGGATAAAGCTTGATGAAAAGCGTTATGGGGGCGTTAAGCAACTCATGGAAGATAATCCTGGCGAAAATCTGAAAGCATATAGTGATGCGGTGGTTGAAAATCCCGCTTACAAAAAGGCGCTGCGCGAACCCCATATTAAAACCCTGCGGCCGCTTGAATACTTCGATTGTATATACGCCCCCTGCATGAGCACCTGCCCTGCCGAACAAAATATCCCGCTTTATATGCATTATACAGCGCAAGGCAACTGGCAGAAAGCTTTTGAAGTAATCATGAAGACCAACCCTTTCCCCACCATTACGGGAACAGCATGCGATCACGAATGTCAAAGCAAATGCACACGTATCAATTATGATTCCACCCTTGCCATTCGTGAAATCAAACGCTACGTTGCCGCTTTTGAAAATGATGAATCTTTCATCAAAGCCATCCCCTCAAATGGGAAAAAGACAGCCATTATCGGGGCAGGCCCGGCCGGGTTGTCGTGTGCATGGTACCTGAAGCTTTCGGGCTTTGAGGTGGATGTTTACGAAGAAAAGTCAGCAGCAGGGGGGATGGTGCGACAAACTATCCCTGACTTCCGGATGACCGAATCAGAAATTGAGGGGGATATCCAAAGGATCATGGATCTGGGAATACGTGTTCATTACAATACCCCGGTGAACAAGGAGCTTTTTGAAAACATAAAAGCATCTGGTGCATATGTTTTTGTGGGAGTTGGCGCCCGCAATTCCCGCAAGCTTAACCTGCCTGGTGAAGAGGCAGCAGGGGTAGAAGACTCCCTTGAGTTTCTGGCCGGTTTTAAACAAGAGAACAGAGAAAAGCTGGATGCCAAAAACATACTTGTCATCGGAGGAGGTAATACCGCCATGGATGTGGCACGCACGGCCAGGATATTCTCCGGGAAAGACGCCACCGTAAAGATTATTTATCGCCGAACCATAAAGGATATGCCTGCCAGTGCTGAAGAGATACGGGGCACCCGCCAGGAAGGGGTAGAAATGCATGAACTTCTGGCACCCCAAAAAATCATTACGAAGCAAGGCCGGGTAAAAGCACTGGAGTGCGTTGGAATGCAAGTGGACGGGTATGATGATTCGGGCAGGCAGAAAGTGAAGCCCGTGGAAGGGGAGATCACAACCGTGGAGGCAGATATGATCATTCCGGCGGTGGGTCAGTATACAAATTGGGATTTTGCTCCCGAAAATTTGA
>SLQX01000074.1 GCA_007131245.1 Bacteroidales bacterium | reverse complement strand
TTTACGGCCGGTGTTGCGAAAACAGCGATCTAAAACCTGGTAGCGTAAGAGGGCGTTTTTGTTTATCGACATGGGGTGTTATGTTTTGTGCAGGTTGAGTGCATAAATTGCAGATATTATTAAATCACATCAATTCATTTATACCAATATTTAAGAGAAAATATTATGGCTATCGGAAACAGTGATTTATTGGAATGGCGTAAAAAATTTTTTAAAGATAGAAGAATTTCAAGAGCAACAGGCGAGAACCTTTACACATATAAGGTAAGCAAGCATGAATTTGAATCACTTGAAGATAAGTTTAGGTATTGGATCAAGAGTGAAACACAAATGAGGAGTGTTGCTCACCTTGTAAATAGATCATTATTCAATCAATTATTTGTTTTATATGCTTCTGAGTGGTGGAAAAGAAGATATAATGGTGGTCATTGGTCATGGGAGCCAATTCTAAATGATTTAGGGATTATCCCAAATGATTGGACAGCACCAAAAAGAAGTGAATGTGTAGAAAAGGGTTTCAAAGAGTGGGGATTGGGGCTTAAAAATAAAACCGGAAAAAGATTCTTGGGCAGTGTTGCAATACAGGGTGGCCTGCCCATGAATTTAATGGCGGAAAATCATGGATCTGTATCAAGAGTATTGCATAGAGTTGTTGATTTAATACAGGGCACAGCTATTGAACCTGATTTGGTATTGTCATGGATCAAAAATCTAAGCTATTACCTTCCAAATACATATCAAAAAGAGGAAATCTATGAACTACTTGCGGAAGTAATAATGATAATATCATCAATTAAGCAAGAGGCAGGGTCCGATAATCCAATTGAAATTCTAAATGAATGGAAAACAAACTCTAAAAAATGGAAAAATCGATTTCCAATATCTGTAAGTGATGACAAAACTATTAGAATTATTGAAAACCTTGTTAAAAAAGTTGCGGAATCGAAACGTAGGATTCCAACAAATTTTATAACGTTAGAAAGGCAATTGGATTTTCATGGTGAAGATGATCAAAGACTTAATATAAAAATTCAATTTGATGAATTTGTCTCCGAAGATTCCTTAATGAAAAGTTTTAACATAGATGACGATGTATCATTAGATAGTCACTTATTTTTAGAAATATCGTGTGGTGGAAGTACACGAGAAATAAGCTTAAGAAAGGTTATAGGAGGTGATAAATACAAATTTTCAGAAACTGTTATAGCAGGTTTTTTTGGTAAACTTGCCATTGAGGGTGTTCAAATCACATTACGTGATAAAAAAGGAAATCGATGGTATAATGCAGATTTAATATTGGAAAGTCTTGATGTTAGTATGCCATGGGTTTTCAAATTCATTGAAGAAGGAGAACCCTTAGTTTTTTTAGGACAGGGAAGCTGCAATATTAGTGGTAATAAGTTTGTGGCAGTGACTCATGATAATTTGATTGTTAGATCTGAAGAACCGTTTGAGCAAATCGGCATAATTCTTAGAGAATATGAGGTAAACAAATTCAATTCTGACGTATTATTTATTAATAAAGAAGCTGAAGAGTATAGAATAAGAACAAAATTTACGGGTGAAACTGAATCTATTATAATGCGGGGAGAGTCCTTAAATTCAATTTTTGAAGTTCCATCTACGGCTTTCAGAGGTTTACCTACTTTATTCAAGCAAAAAGAATCAGGAATTACATCAAAATTCACAGATTTTAGATGGAAAGTTGGGAGCAGAAAGTTTATTTCTTCAAGTGAAGGATTTTGTGGTCCAGTATATGCCATAAAAGAAGATGGGAATTACATAAAATGGAAGAAAAAAACAGCTGTAATTCCAAAATACACATCTGAAGAAATGATTCGAGGTATAGATGCTAAAAGTGGAATTTGGAGGCTAAAAGATTGGCAGATTGAAAAATTAGAGTCATTGACACCAAACGTTGAAAGTTCAAATAGAGAGAATGATCAGTGGTATTTTGAATATAAGGGTGATGGGTACACTCCTGAATCGATTTTGGCAAATATCTATTGGAAAGACAATACTTCACAAGCAAGAATTAAACTTCCATTTCCCACTCAAGGTGTTAGAGTGTTTAATAAAGACGCTGAGATAGTAAAAAATGGTACTTTATTTTCTGTTGCTAATACTAAGGGAATTAGAATCAATTTGATTCCTGGTGACTGCAATGTGGTAAAGCTGGAAATTAGGTCCGATTCTTCCTCTGTTCCTCTTAAATACATTCACTTTAATGATGGTGAAACAACTAAACAGTTAAGGCTCTTAGACTATAAGGGTGAATTTGAGAGACTGCTTTCCTTATCCCAAGATTTGGATGAAGTCGTATTTTTCAATATTTATTTTAATGATAAAAAACAATTCCATTTAAGAATTGCACGCTACTCATTTCATCTCAACAAACAAGAATACAGATGGTATATTCCGGATGAAATTTTAAGAAAAGTTTATTACGGAAATAATGACTATACATTAAGCATAAAAGCTCAAAGACTTGACATACCAGGCGTGGCTGATATTGATGTACCTATAAGAGAGTCTGGACATTTAGTTATTCCTGAAGATGTTCAAAGTAATGGTCCCTGGATAATTTACAGTTCGAAAGATTCAGATTTACTTATGCGGCCTACCCAAATGAATATCAATGGAGGAGAACACCAACCCACTGCTGTGTATGACTTAGAAGCAGCCATCAGAATTGCAGAGAAGTTTGAAAGGTTTAATGCATTAGATGATGTATTATCAGATATGACCAATGATCCTGGCCACAAGAGTTGGGATACATTAGCAAGATTGGCTAATGAATATGGTCATCTTCCACTCAACTCTTTGGATGTATGGTCAAGAGCTATACATAATCATGATTTGATCGCAATTTTAATGTCAGGAAAGCTTGTATTACCTGATGATTTTATTGATCGATTTGCTTTGGAATTACCATTCATGTTTGAGTTTATACCGCTAAAAAGCTTTGAAAAAGCAATTCAATGGCAAGAAAAAGCACTAAGTGACTATTTCTTTGGAAAAGACCTTTATGAAATAATACAAAGGAAAGTTATTGTTTCAGATTGGCTATTTGAATCATTCAAATATCCATACTTAGTTCCATTAAACAGCAAAATTGGCTTGCATGATCAAGAATTAAGACTTTGCCAATTGGGAATAGTTGATATTAATGCGCAACTATTTGAAGCCCATGATTCTCATTATCAAAAATTGCGTCAAGTGCATGATCATGATGGTAGTATATGGCCAAGCGATAATGATTTATATAATTTGATCGTACAGTATTCAAACCAAAGCGATCCTCTGTTTCGCTTGAATGAAGACTACAGATCTGTAGTAATTAATACACCTATTCTGCTTGGAAAGTGGGTTTATGAGTCTAATGAAAATTTAGAGAAGTTTAGCCCAGATTACATTCAAATGATTCGAAAAGTGAAGGATTTTGATGAATCATGGTTCACCAACGCTTTTAACCTCTCATTACTAAAGTTTTATTACCATGATTAAAAAAACAGCTAAATCTCCCTTGAATTATTTTAGTGAAATGATACCAACACTTGCTGAAAGAGCTGGTAATGGAGCATTGAGTTCATTTGGTTTTTCAAATTCACCATTAAGAGCATATTTAAAGGACCAATTTCAAAAAGCGATTGGAGAGGATGGGAACTTTATTGGAGATCCTGCGTTCGAGGCTGTTTTTGGATGGAAATCACATGACAAAAGAATTGAGGAGTTAGAGGGTAAATTATTACATCCAAAGCTAATCCAGGCACTCGAATCAGAAGAAAGTGAATTAAAAAAACACTTCTATCCCTATCTTCATCAAGTTACTTCCTGGCGCATTTTAGGCGATAAAATTCCTAAATCAATTATCATCTCAAGTGGTACCGGGTCAGGAAAAACGGAATGTTTTATGATTCCTATCCTAAATCGTTTGATTGAGGAAAGAGAGCAGAAAAAAAGACAATTGAAAGGTGTTCGCACACTTTTCTTATATCCACTAAATGCTTTAATAAATAGTCAGCGTGAAAGATTAAATACATGGACAAAACCATTTGGAAAAGATATTCGTTTTTGCCTTTACAATGGATTGACTCCTGAAAGAAAAAAAGCTGAAGAGAAAAGAGAAACACCAAACCAGATTATCGATAGAGAGACTTTAAGAGACAACCCTCCTCCAATTCTGGTTACAAATCCTACGATGCTTGAGTATATGCTGGTTCGAGCTAAGGATAACCCTATCATCGAACAGTCACAGGGACTGCTTGATACTATAGTATTAGACGAAGCACATACGTATATAGGCTCTCAAGCAGCGGAAATGACATTATTACTGCGGAGAGTTCTTCATGCCTTCGGTAAGAAACCAAGCGAAGTACGTTTTGTTGCTACTTCTGCAACCATTGGTGAGGAAGGGGAAGAAGCCCAAAAAAAATTAAAAAAATTCCTGCAGCAAATTGCAGGCGTTGATCCTAAAAATGTTCACGTTGTAGAAGGCAAAAGAGATATTCCATCACTCAAACTTTCTGAGTCAAATAATACAACATTAGCTGAGTTACAAGAAATTGAAGATCCTGATGAACTTTACCAAGAATTAGAAAAAAACAAAACTGCTCGTCAAATTAGATCATTGTTTACTAACAGCAATGATGTGGTCACAAAACTTT
>SLQX01000096.1 GCA_007131245.1 Bacteroidales bacterium | reverse complement strand
GTTACCGTGTCCCTTTCCGGTACGGTTTTGCATGTTTATGAGTCGGGAACCGGAACCGCAACGATTTCTGTTACAGCTGACGACGGGATGCTTGATGTTACAGATAGTTTCTCTTTCACTGTTAATGCAGCCCCTGTTGTGGTAAATCCCCTTGAGGATATTACCGTGGCAGAAGGCTTTGAAAGCTATGAGGTAGATATATCCGGCGTATTTGCTGATGAAGATGGTGACGAGTTGTCCTATTGGGCCGAAAGCAGTGATGAGGATGTGGTTACCGTGTCCCTTTCCGGTACGGTTTTGCATGTTTATGAGTCGGGAACCGGAACCGCAACGATTTCTGTTACAGCTGACGACGGGATGCTTGATGTTACAGATAGCTTTACTTTTACCGTTTCGGAAATAACCTATATCGAGGAAATGACTCTGTTTGATGTCAAATTGTACCCAAATCCAACAAAAGGAAACTTAACAGTAACTTTTGGAAATAGGTTAAATGGAGATGATATTATCATTGAAGTAATTTCATCTCAGGGGCTCAAGGTTTACAGCGATATCTTTTCTGTTACCACTTCAGAGCTGGAACTTAATTTGTCTAAGCTAAATATAGGCTTGTATTTCCTGAAAATATCGAATGAGAAAACTACTGTAATAAAACAGTTTATCATTTTCTAACTTACGCATTTGATGTATAAGAAAATGCCATATGCAGAGGTGATCTGTGTGTGGCATTTTTTTAGCTATTGTTTGCTTTCAGACTGTTTCCCTGTTATATGCAACAGGTAAGTCGGTCTTAAGCTTAAAGGATAAGGAGTAGTTTTATTTTTCAGTTGCCCGGTTTTAGGCACATTGTTTTTTAAAGTATCTTTGGCAGAAGCGTCAGGCTGAAAACTTTTCAAGCTATCATGAATACAACTTCTGAGAGCATCATCCGCTGGGGCATAATGGGTCCCGGAAAAATAGCCCGCAAATTTGCCCAGGACCTCCGGGAGGTTCCGCATGCAGAGCTATATGCCGTAGCATCACGAAACCAGGGCAGGGCAGAAGCTTTTGCCAATGAATACAATGCTGCAAAAGTGTTTGGTAACTATAAGGCTCTGGCCGAAGATCCTGGCGTGGATGCCGTATACATCGCAACGCCGCATGCCCTGCACAAGGAATACAGCCTGTTGTGTCTCAGCCACAAAAAAGCCGTTTTGTGCGAGAAGCCACTGGCTATAAATGCCGCACAGGTGGAAGAAATGATAGCAGCATCCAAAGCGCATCAAGTTTTACTCATGGAAGCCATGTGGACGGCTTTTTTGCCACACTTTCAGGCTGCCATGCAAAAAGTGAGAGAGGGGGTACTGGGAGAGATTATAAGCGTTGAAGCCGACTTTGGATTTCACCCTCCCTTTAACCCTGTATCGCGTTTGTTCAACAAACAACTGGGTGGAGGCAGTTTGCTGGATATCGGTATTTATCCTCTTTTCTTTTCCTTGTCTGTACTGGGAAGACCCACGGTTGTGGATGCCCGTGCCACGTTTTTTGAAAACGGTGCTGACTCCTCCTGCCATATTACCCTGCTATATGACCACCATGCCAAAGCCCGCCTGTATAGCACACTGCTCAAAGAAACTCCTACCGAGGCAGTGATTAAGGGTAGCGAAGGCACATTGAATATCCATCCCCGTTTTCATGAATCTTCTTCTTTCACCATTGAAAAGGAGGGCAAAACGGAACAATTCACCTTTACCAACCGGGGAAAAGGCTTTGTACATGAAATAGAGCATTTCTGCAATTTACTTACGGAAGGCGAAACGGAAAGTCCTGTGATGACGTTTGCCACCAGCCGGCAGCTTATTGGTTTGCTGGATGGAGTAAGGGAAAAGATAGGGTTGTATTATGAATGATGGATGGGTTGATGTGTGGATGGTGACCTTCCAGCCCCAGGCAGCCCATGAAACTTCTGTCCTTTAATCTATGGTTTAAATCTTCGGGTTGTAGTGAAAGGGAGCTTTCGCAATAGCCTGATGTTGTCCGGGCACTTTAATGACATCTCCAACGCCTGGATGGCGTTATTGAAAAAAACTTTATCTTTAAAACCAAGAAGTTACAGGTTGTCTGGGACGCAACAGAGTAGGGAGTTAAAGCGACTCTTACATAGCATGGTATGTATCTCTCCTTTTTGTTGCCAGTGGAATTAAGTAGTTTGAGCAAATGGGCGAAGAAGTTTTCCGTCAATGTATTAGCCCGCAGCATCCAAAATACATTGAAGGTGGAGAATAAATAAAGGTTGTGTTAATTTTAAACCGTTTGATGATGAACTTACTTAAATGCTTTGTTTTTGGCTTTGCTTTATTGACAGCCACAGCTTCATTTGCTCAAAAATTGGGCGTAAAAGGGGGACTTAACCTTTCTGACATGGTTGTGAAAGATGATTACGGCGGTCGGGCAGATTCAAAGATGAATCCAGGTTTTCATTTGGGGGCAATCGTCCAATGGCCAATCGCTGAAATGTTTTCTTTTGATACGGGGTTGTTATTTTCCATGAAAGGGTTTAAAACCAGTGAAGAAGAAACATTTATGAATGAGTATATGACTGAAATAGATGTGAAATATGAGACCCGGACAAATCTCTTTTATCTTACCGTTCCCTTAACAGCCAGGGGAACTTATAACCTGGGTGGTTCCGTCATTTATGTGCTATTTGGCCCATATGTTGCAATGGGGGTAAGCGGAAAAGTAAGTTTTGAATATACCCATAACGAAGAAACTGAGAAAGGGGAAAATGATATCCGCTGGGGCACAGATGGAAAGCAAGATGATTTTAAAAGGTTGGATTATGGTCTGACCCTGGGCACCGGGGTTGAAATCAATGTGATTCAGGTAGGGATTTCTTACGGCTGGGGCCTGGCCAATATTTCATCCTACACGGCTGATGGTAATATTGTCAGAAACCGGGTTTTTGACCTATCCGTGGGTTACAGTTTTGGGGAGAATTAAAAAATCTGCCCTCACGCTGGATAAAGGAGTCGGTTCATAACCAGGCAGGTGTGGAAGATTTATTCTCCTAACGCACCGGGATACCATCCAGGGTTATGAAAATTCTTTCCTTTGAAAGAGTGTTTCAACGCTTACTTTCATGTACTTTATTGATTTGTTTCGTAGAATCCTGGTGCGAGGAATCAGCCGAATAACTTGCTGGTTACGTCGAAAAATATTACCTTAGATTTAAGCAAATGTTGTAACTCAATCAGTATCTAAGATTGAGTTACAACTTTTTTTTAATCCTTTAATCATTGTTTAACTATGCTTAAAATAAAAAATGGGAGTATGAAGAAATTTTCTGTTACTATGGTTTTTGTTTTGATCCTTTTTCTAACAACTGCATTGGTAATTCAAGAAAACGAAAGAGAACAGTTATCCACAAATAGCCAGCAGGAATACATAGATGGTGTGCAGATAGATAATCATGAATGGATGACCCAAAACCTTCGTGTCAAAGAGTTTCGTAATGGCGACCCCATAAAGCAGGTTGGTTCTAAAGATGAATGGCGTAAAGCTTTAGAAAATAAAGAACCGGCCTGGTGTTATTTAGATTTTGACCCGGAGAAAGGTGAAAAGTATGGGAAACTTTATAACCAATACGCTGTGTTGGATCCACGTGGTTTGGCTCCTGAGGGTTGGCGATTACCCACCCGGGAAGACTGGAAAGACCTTGCCAGCTTTTTAGAAGATAAGTTTGACGGGAGAACGGGGAATCTAAGGAATAATACGGGGTTATGGAAACAATCGGAAATAGAACCATCTTTTTCAGCTGTACCCGGGGGAAATTATAGTAATAGCTGGGGATTTGCCAATGAGGGCTCACGTATTTTTTGGTGGGCGAAAACGGAGAATGATGATGGCTCACCCTTTCTGTCTCACACGGAGCTCCACCGCAACGGATCATTAAAGGTGATAAACCATGATAATAACGATGGACTTTATGTAAGATGCATTAAAGACTGACTGTTTGAATATGCCTTGTGCCGTCTTTCTTTTTTAATCGAGAAAGACGTAGGAGTTTTACCAACCAGGCATCCGTTCTCAGAGGTAAGATCAAGGTTAATTCCAAATTAAAAACTGGAATTATTTCACTTACACGCATAATACAGTATTAAGCCGCTTTTCGGATTATTTGTAATGGCTTATACAGATTATCTGTGAGCAAGGAGTGGGTGTTAATCATTTTGCCGCAAACACAATATTTTTATCATGCGATACTTTCCTCCTTTTTAAACTTTTCTACTGCTTTTTTGTTTATTGTTTAGTTTAAAATGTTAAACAAATATGTATGTCGACCTAACTGGTAAACAATATTTGCAGGAATAGAATGGAGTGTAAATAGAATTTTAACAAACCCCCAAAAAGATGAAAAACTATCTCGTTGCAGGTGCTTCCTCAGGAATTGGTAAGGAGTTGGTAGCTATACTTCAAAAGGATAAACACAAAGTATTTGGCACTTACCGAAACACAGAAATTCATCCCGAAGGTGACAATGTGGAGTATCATTATCTGGATGTGACAGAAGATTATATCAATACGGATTTCTTACCCGATTCCTTGGATGGGATTGCTTATTGTCCGGGTACCATCAAGCTCAAGCCGTTTTTAAGGGTAAAGCCTGCTGATTTTACAGAAGATTTCAATTTGC
>SLQX01000076.1 GCA_007131245.1 Bacteroidales bacterium | reverse complement strand
TAATAAACCCCATACAACATACTGAATACAACATACTTAAAGCTAAAACATTTGATAAGAAAACATCTTTCTGAAAGGATTTACGATTCAGCTTCAAAAAAAGGTTGAATATCAATGGGCCGTTTTTTTTATTTCGGAAGGCACTTTGGTCTTACTGTGATAGACATCTATGGCGGTGAGGGCCGCCATAAAGCCCCAGAACAATACCGAGGCCTTGTCGGTATCCAGAAAGTTGTTAAGAAATCCATGGATAAAATAGGTGATAAATCCTAGTGTTAATCCAAGGGAGATCCATCTCAGCTCCCTGGTAGCCGCATTTTTGTAGTTTTTTACCCCGGTTCTTAAGGTTACCAGGGCAAGCAGTATAAATAGAACCATTCCGGGCATGCCCGATTCAGATAGGGGCCCAAGATATTCACTATGTGCATTTCCAAGGTCTCCGAAGTTGGTTGTAATAATAGTACGATCCTCTGAAAGCTGAAAAGGGGCATAAACAAACTGGTAAGTGCCGGGGCCCCATCCAAGCACCGGACGTTCTTCAAACATCCTGTAAGCAGACCTCCAGCGGTTTATGCGTTCAACATTGCTGGCGTCAGAAGTGATATTGGTGATAGACTGGATATGCTCACTAATGTCGCCTGATGAATCCTGGGTATTTCTTTCCAGCTCCATGAGTATTTGGTTTTGAAACAAAAAAATCGTTCCCACCAAAAGAATGACCGATGCTAAAATCAACCTGAAGTTGATTTTCCAAACCAATATCAGGAAGGCGGCAAATGCTATAACAATGCTTAACCATGAAGCCCTGCTATAACTTAAAAAGATACCCATGAGAAATAAAACAAAAAACAAAATGGCCGATTTCTTTTGCGGCCAACTGTAATTTCGAAAAAAGGCCATAATCATAAAAACCGGGGCAATAAGTGCCAGAACAGCACTGTAGTTGGTATGATCATTAAAGAATGGTCTTACAATCCATGTGCCGGCAATTCTTTCAAATCCGTGGGCGCTGTGAGCAATGGTAATATAAACTATTACTATTGACAGCCCTGCTCCAAACAACCAAAGAAAAGTGCGGATTTTCTCCGGTTGACGAAACATTTGAATAAGGACAAAGTAGAATGTAATGACAAACCAAAGCCTGCTAATAAAGTATTTAAATGAGACAACATGCAATTCACTACTGACAGTTGTAATAAACATCCAGAGAAGGTTTAGGATGATTAGTACTGAAAGGGGATGTTTCAGCAGGGCTTTATCATACCTTTGCTCATATATCAATTTAAGGATAAAAAGGCCGGCAATAGCAACAATAATAGGTTCTGTAGGAAGGTCAATGGTAAACCCCATCCCTTCATGACGATATTTAAAGGTAAAGGGTGTAATAAAAACGATGGCCAGCAACAGCTTGTCCAGGGAAAAGAAAAACATCATGGTCACCAAAAGGGCCATGGGTAATGCCATAAACCAGTATAACTCCATGGTTATAAATGCTGCATTCAGGGCTATAAAAGTCAGGGTGGCAGCATAGAAAAGCTTGATTTTTTTATTGTCAGGCACGCTGGGTTTTTATTTAAAAGATTCTTTATCTGGAACCAATAATTCCTTTCTTTTGCATGTTTTCATAAGCCATAATAACCACTACGCCCATAAATCCGGAAGCAAAAACCGATAAAAAGACTATCAGCCATCTAACCGGGTATGCTTTTTTAAAGGAAGGAACAGCCTCATCTATCAAATATTTATAGGGGATAAAACTATTTTTATCGGCCTCTGTCATTTGTAATAGTAGCTCAGCAGAAATGAGAGCTCCACTTGCTGTTTCCAGACGACCTTTCTGGGAAATAAACCCGGCCCCGCCTTCTCTGATAGACTCTAATCGCTCTTCAATAGCTTGCACTCCTGCAATATTATGGGCCGACAAATCTTTTGCCAACTGCCGGTAAAGCATTTCTGCCTGATTTTCCTGGGCTTCAACGCCCGTTTTCATGATCTTACGCAGTGTATCACGGGTCTGCATCAACTCTGTTAAAACAATATCCCTGCGACCCTTGGCCATATTGTAGGCAATAGTGGCTCTTTCTGCCCGTATCTCATTTTTTATGGTGTCCCCCAGGGCAGCAATTTCATTGGCCATATCGGCAGCCATTTGCGGGTCATTATCACGAACAGTTACTTCCACGGCACCATATGTGGTACGGTTAATATTCACATTACTGTTGTAAATATTGCGAAGATGAAAATCTTTCTGTTTATCATTCTTGTCAATTTCATAATGATCCAAAAGGTTGAATCTTCTCACCACCCTTTCGCGCACATTAGAAGACCCCAGTACTTCTATAAGTCTTTCTGCATCATCCACATCACCGTATTCAAGAAAATCCTCATGATTTACCATAACAGCTTTGCTTAAGCTTTGCGATTTGGCAGGAAACATGGATACGGTGGATTCATACTTGGGAGTAATAAACCAAGGAGATGAAAAAATCACACTTAGTACCCCTGCTACAAAAGCAATGATTAACAAATGCTTCCACCAACGTATAAAAAACAAAAAAATGTTGGAAGAATCAAATTCCTGGTTGAGCCTTTTATTATCCATCTTTTTTTAATTAGAGTTATCCCGGTTTTTATTTAATTGGAAAAGTGTTTATGAAGTGTTTATGAAGTAGCTTTGATTAACTGATCTTATGTAAATCTATGGGTTAGAATTTATGGGTTGCAAAGATAGCAAAATTCATATCATGCATAAACCATAATATTAGTAGGTTTCCCCGTATTTAACTATATTGATAATGTGTTTTAGACTTATAAATTTTATTATTAGCGCAATGAGCAATGATCCTACGCCCATAACCAACAAGTTAACCTCCCAGGTGGGTGTAAATTGCTTTGAAAACCAACCCAACAAATAGGTTCCACCAACAAATAGCATCAGCCTCATAAAAAAGAGATAATTTTTCTTAAACTGAAACAAATGGCAAACAATTACAACCTGCACAAACGCTATCAAAAACTGGGTTACCAATGTCGCAAAAGCAGAACCCAATGCCTGGTACTTTGGTATTAAGAGGTAGTTGAGTGTAATATTAAGTACGACGCCTGCTAATGCCACCAAATTCAAATACTTCAAACTACCGTTGGCCGTGAGTAGCGTACTGAATATATACATGGTGGATATGGCACAAAAACTTATCATTAACAAACCAAAAACCTTTGCACTGTGTTCCATTCTGTATTCAAATTCAGCCAGGGTTTCTCCCTCATGCATTGTATACAACAGGCGCATCAATTCTTCGGAATAAAAGAACGAACCCAGAGCTATAATTGTTGCAGGAGTAATGATCAAAATGTAAGAAAGCTTAATCAACTCTTCTACAGATTGTTTTTGCTTTAGCATCCTGGCAAAAATGGGCAACAATAGCACCGCAAACAAATAAGCAAACATATTTGCAGCATCCAACAATCGGTAAGCCGAAGCATAAATTCCCGAAAACCTGGAACCTGCATCTCCCAATAACCTTTCAAGCATTACGCTGTCAATGCGGTTGTAAAATGTCATCAAAAGCACCAGGATAGCAAATGGAAAACTTTGTCTGATAATCATGAAAAAGAAGGGAAGGCTCCAATTGAGCCGCAAGAAACGAGTTTCTGCCTTTTTAAATACAATGATAAGTGTGATCAGGGCTGTTAACACCAAGGAAACAGTCTGTGCATAAACAAAGTATTGAATCTTAAAGGTTGGCACCAAGTTCCCCCAAAGCAAAACACCACAAATTAGAATCATCAGACTCCTGTCCAAAACAGAAATCAGGCTGTCTGTTTTGAACATATGAAGACCACCAAGATTGGAGCGTAAATAGAGGATAAAGCTTATAAGAAATTGATTGAAGGCCAGAAACAGCAAAAGATAAATTTGCTCCCTGGAATAATTGATAAACAAAGCACCCCCGAAAGAAAAAACCAGGTAAGCTATAAACAATAGCAGTTTAAGGACGATAATATTGGATAAATGCTTGCTTAGCAAATGGTTATTCTGAGCAATATTTTTATTGTTGAACGAGGTAATACCAAAATCGAGCAGAATATAAAACAGGAAAGAAAAATTGAATACAGCAAAATAAAAACCATACTCCTCTGCCCCGACAGTATTTTGTACGGTCCTGTCAATGCCAAAAATCCAAAATGGTTTGATCAGAAGGTTTAAAACCAGCAGTAGCGCAAGGTTCCTTAAAAATTTCCGCTGCATTCATCCAATAGTTCGAGAACCAGGAATCCCATTAATCCATAGGTTTGTCCATGCCAAAATTAAAAACTTTTACCTACACTCAACAGCTTACAACCAAAAAAAGTATTCCCGGATGGATATATATTTCACAACTCACTAAGGATGTTTCTCTAAGATTAGAGCTGCGCACCTGCTCAAAGCTTGTTTTTTGGATGCTTACATCTCCAAAATATCATATCTTGCAAAGCCAATGTTCTATTATTCTATCAGAACCACCTGTAAAACCAATTCATTTTTTCCATTTTGAACTGCATTTTCAACAGGATAAACCTAAAAATGAGCAAACATTTAGAGGTTCAGGTTGATAGTTTTTCAGAGTTCAGATTTTGCTGACCATGCCTAAATAGAGTTGACCGTTTTTTGAGTTGAATGAAACATAAAATTAATTTTTTCTTTTTGTTCTTTTTGATTTTGTAACAGCC
>SLQX01000214.1 GCA_007131245.1 Bacteroidales bacterium | reverse complement strand
TCAAAATGCCATGGAGCACGCTTATGTTTTAGTAAAAGGCAATGTCATAGAAGCCAGTGACCTTCCTGCCGAAATACTGGACTTCCATAAAACCCAAACGCCCTTACCTGCCAAGGACAAAAACCACGAGCTGTCTGCTTCTGTGTATTATTCCGATATTTTTAAAAGCAAAAAATCCGGCAGGCTAAATATTTCCAGGGAACAGCTGGAAAGTGTATTGGAAATCAATGACTGGAACCAGAGCAAAACCGCAGAACACTTGGGCATTAGCAGGGTTGCATTATGGAAGAAAATGAAAAAATTTGGAATTTAGATGGCTGATTGCATTTAGTTACCCGTGGGGATAAAATCCGATCGCTATTAACCGGCTTTCATATTTTGATGGCTGTCATCCATTTCAGAAGGATTTTTCTTTCCCGAACGTTCCATAAAGTCGGAAATAAGTTTGTCAAACTTCATTTTATCTTTCTCGTGAAAATCCACTTCAATGGGAACATAATACAGTGGAATGTTCTGAATCATTCGCTGCAGGTTTTGGCCACGCAGGCGCATGGTATCTTTTTCTGTGGTAACAATGGCTTTGGTCCCGCTAAATGTCTCATCATATTTGGCAAGGATTTTTTGCAAATCACTTTCTTTAAACTGGTAATGGTCAGCAAAACGAAAAATCACCAAATCGTTGCATAGTCTTTTCAGGTGTTCTCCCAGAGGCACGGGGTTTGCTATTCCGGTAAAAAGAAATATTGTTTTAGCCTTTTGCAGGTTATGCTCTCGGGCAGCGGGAGTAACCGGCCGCCAATCTCCGTACTTAATGTAAGAAAAAAAGATATTTTGTATTTGGTACCTGGCAAGATCTTTTAATATTAGCTTGCGATCCAGGGGAGAAAAAACACTGGGCGTTTTGGTTACAATCAATGCATCTGCTCTCTTTGCATTATGTCTGAATTCGCGAAGATTACCGGTGGGCAAAACATAATTCCTGGTGAATATTTTGTGATAATCTGTCAGCAAAATATTTAACCCCGGACTCACATACCTGTGCTGAAAAGCATCATCCAGGAGAATTACCTGATTGTTGGGTCTTTCATCCAAAATCTTACGAATACCTTTTATGCGGCTTTCGCTCACTGCCACGTATGCCTCAGGATGCTTAACATATATCTGCAAAGGTTCATCACCTATCTGGTGAACGGTCGATTGAGGATGGGCTGCCTGGAACCCTCTTGTTTTTCTTTTGTAACCACGGCTCAAGGAAGCAACAGAATATTTTTTCTTAAGTAAAGAAATCAAATATTCAACATGAGGAGTCTTTCCTGTTCCGCCAGTGCTTAGATTACCCAAACTAATAATGGGGTGATCAAAGCTTTGCGAACGAAGGATGCCCCAATCAAAGAGTTTATTCCTTAATTGAACGATGAGTCCGTATAGCAAAGAAACAGGAAATAATAAAATTCGCAGGAATATCATAGGGTCAAATATAGGAAAAGCATTTCATTTATTCAAATGTAATTGCCTAATAATTAACGAAATAGAAGACCACCACCCTGGCAAGCTTTCACTTAAAAGAACGAAAAAAGGCTTTAAAGCCAAAAATAAAATGAAGGGTAGAAATTATTTGGATTAAAGTCAAATAGAAATAAAAACCCAAAATCTTTTACAAAAATATTGAATATTTGAATAGTGATTTTATAACTTCGCTAGAATATCCATAAAAACAAATACAAGATGAAGTTAAAAGAAATTATTTCGGTTTTTGAAGAAGCAGCACCCTTTTCACTTCAGGAGTCCTATGACAATTCAGGCATACAGTTTGGAAATCCGGAGGATGAAGTTTCCAAAGGACTTATATGCCTCGACATTACAGAAAAAGTTGTTGATGAAGCCATTGAAAACAGGTGTGATTTAATTATTTCACACCACCCTTTGCTCTTTAAAGGAATCAAACAGCTAACAGGCCAACACTACACCCAAAAAGCACTGATTAAAGCTATCAAACATGACATTTGCCTGTTATCCGTACACACCAACCTGGACAGTGTAATGCACGGTGTCAACCATAAACTGGCCCAAAAGATGGGACTTAACAACATCCGGGTACTACAACCCCGAAAGGGTTTGTTGAAAAAACTCGTTGTTTTTTGCCCTGTTGTTCATGCAGAAAAAGTGCGCAATGCCCTGTTTAAAGCGGGAGCTGGAGTAATTGGAGACTATGACTGCTGCAGTTACAACCTTGACGGGCAAGGCACTTTCCGGGCCGGGGATAACACGCAACCTTTTGTGGGAGAAAAAGGTCAGGTTCACTTTGAAGAAGAATTTCGCATCGAAACTATCCTGCCCTCCTACCTGGAAAAAAATGTTATTAAAGCCATGATTGAGGCACATCCCTACGAAGAGGTAGCCTACGATCTTTACCCGCTTGACAATGCTTTTGAAAAAACCGGCATGGGGATGGTCGGAGACTTACCAGAGCCAGAAAATGAGAACTTTTTTTTACAAAAATTGAAAACGGCTTTGAATGCCCATGGAATCAGGCACAGTCCCCTCACAGGCAACCAGGTAAAAAAGGTGGCCCTTTGTGGAGGAAGCGGCAGCTTTTTACGTGATAGTGCCATGGCTGCAGGTGCAGATATATTTGTTACGGCAGACCTAAAATATCATGACTTTTTTGATGCAACAGACCGTATGCTCCTGGCAGATGTGGGGCACTATGAAAGTGAACAATTTACCTCCGAAATTTTGTATGAAATTGTTAGTAAAAAAATTACTACCTTTGCACTCCAAATTTCCGGCATCAACACCAATCCGGTTCGGTATTTTTAAATCAGCAAATCAATCACCTAAATAATGTCCTATGGCCAAATCGAAAGTATCTTCTAAAAAGAAACAGGAAAAACCCATTGAAGAACCTGAAATTGTAACCACCTCGTCGGCTATGGATCAAACTGCCGAGGACAGTGTGGAATCGGCGGTTAAGAAAAAGTTAACTAGTCTGGTTTCTTTACAGCTCATTGATGCGCAAATTGATAAAATACGCATCATCAGGGGCGAGCTTCCCCTTGAAGTGCAAGACCTTGAAGATGAAATTGAGGGGCTGGAAACACGAATCAACAAATACAATGAAGAAATTTCCGACCTTGAAATGCAAATCAGCAACAAGCACAACAGCATCAAAGAAAGCAATGAGCTTGTTAAAAAATACGAATCACAACAAATGAACGTTCGCAATAATCGCGAATACGACTCTTTAAGCAAAGAGATCGAATATCAAAGCCTGGAAATACAGCTTGCCGAAAAGAAAATCAATGAGTTTAAAGCTGCCATAGAAAGCAAAAAAGAGATGGCAGATATTGCCTCCAAAGAGCTTGAAGAAAGAAAAAATGACCTGGAAATTAAAAACAATGAACTCAAGGATATCGTAGAAGAAACGCAAAAGGAGGAACAGGACCTCAAAAAGAAATCCGACGCTAAAGAAAGTAATATTGATGATAGACTTCTTTCGGCCTATAAACGTATCAGAAAAAATGCACTCAACGGTCTTGCGGTAGTACCTGTTGAAAGAGATGCCTGTGGAGGTTGCTTCAACAAAATTCCCCCACAGAGACAACTCGACATCAAACTAAACAAGAAAATTATTGTTTGTGAGTACTGCGGGAGGATTCTTGTAGACAATGAAATTGTAGAAAACACAAGCATTTAACCCAGAAGATACTGCGGCAATATCAAAGCATTACAAGCTTTTCAAACCAACAGGCAACAAGTAGCTTGCACAAATAATACACTAAAAAAAGGGCAGAATCTCCATTCTGCCCTTTTTTGTTTGTAACATCCTTGCTAGCAAGCAAGTGTTAGAATCTAAAACCAACGGTCATCATAAAGCCACTTTGTGTAAAATCATAATCTACGACAGTGGCATCATTGCGTTCACCGGTGAAGTGATACCACGGATGAAAATCCTGTGAATACATGGTTTGGAAAAATCCGAAATCTACGAAATAGCTTTGGTCCCTTAGTCCAATTCCTGCACTTAGAGTGGATGTCTCAAAACCATACTCATCCGATTCGTAAGGATTGGTGCTAAAGGCATAACCCCCTCTGAGGATGACAGGGTGCAGGCGTACTTCACCTCCTACCCTCAGGTTGTGTTGTGCCTGAAAAGACTCCTTGATGACAGAGTTCTCATGAGAAAAAGACGTTTCACTGCTTCTGAGCCTCATCTGGGTAAAATCTGCATATTCGTAATCAAAGCTCAAAATACCATTGGTGCCGAAAACAAGCCCAAAACTACCAATAAGTCGAAGAGGGGTATTGAGTTCATAGTCTGTAATGAGTCGTGGAGAAGAGACATCCCTCGTTTCCCGAACATTATTGATAACCAGATCTGACTTCATCCGAGTTCTCCAGTTATCTTCCAGGCTGTAAAAAGTGGGTGTATGCAAAGCGGCACCCAGCCGTATCATATCAGTAGCACGAAATATGGCTCCAATTTTAAAGTTGAATCCACTTCCTGTGGTTTGCAGGTTTTCCCTAAACTCAAGCGAGTTAAACTCTTCTGAAAGGTTCTCTGAATCAACTTCGGTATAGGTATATTCCTCTTCAAATCGTACCAGTGGAAACCCAAATGTTGCCCCAAGGTAAAGCCGGTTACTGTAATTCCCACCCAGAGAAAGGGTCATTTCCCGCAAAGAACCACTGGTATTTGTAATTCTCCGCTGAAGTACAT
>SLQX01000259.1 GCA_007131245.1 Bacteroidales bacterium | reverse complement strand
ATTTTTCATTGATTTGATGATTGATTTGTTTAACTTTTTTAACTTAATATTTAAACAACTGTAAGATTGAAATAGTTCACGGAATAATTCATTAAACCCATTGTTGTTTGATAGCAAAACTTTGAGCTCACTCCCAATGCTTTCGAACTGAAAAGCAGACATATATATGCCTGAAATTAAAGACTTTCACAACCCAGGATGTGAGAAAACAAAAAGTAAGAATATACCATGCCCTGGTGATTAAACTAATTGCAGTACTGGAAGAATTCAGTTTGAGCAATTATGCCTAACTTCGTCAACTTAAAAAAGATAACAACTGCTGCCAGGACTCTTTACTTTCAACGAAAGTGTAAATGTGAGTTACAATAGCATGCGTTTTTATTGTTTTCCTTGCAAATAACAGCTTTTAGAATAAAATCCGGCACTTGATAAAATAAAAAACATTGCATGTCAATTTCCGAGAAAACCTTAACTGCCGCCATTGTGGCTGCATTAAAAGCCAATGAAGCCATCTCTGATGTTTACAATCAAAACTTTGCTGTACGGTACAAATCCGACGGGAGTCCGGTTACAGAAGCAGATATGCAAGCTGATAAAATAATTCTGAAGCATCTTAAATCTACAAACATCCCGGTGTTAAGTGAAGAAAGACAGATACCTCCATACGCAGAAAGAAAAAACTATGACTATGTATGGATGGTAGACCCACTGGATGGAACCAAAGAGTTTACCCGGAAGAATGGAGAGTTTACTGTTAATATAGCTTTGATTCACCAACAGGAGCCTGTATTCGGCATCATTACAGCTCCCGCATTAAATGTTGGCTACTTAGGCAGAAAAAACCATGGCGCATATAAAATCCGTGATATAAACGACTGGAATAAGACACCTGTTGCTATAAATTACAAAAACTTCCTGAAAGAAAGCACCCCCATCCCTGGTGGGAATGCAGCCCCGGAGAGTACCGTAGCTATCAGTCGCTCCCATTTTAATCCTTCGGACAATGAGCTTATCAGACAATTGCTGAATCATAAGGGAGAACCCAGCTATATCAGCCGTGGCAGCTCTCTTAAGTTTTGTTTACTGGCCGAGGGCAAGGCCCGTTTTTACATCAGAACCGACAAAATACATGAGTGGGATACAGCAGCCGGACATGCCATTTTACTGGCAGCCGGGGGAGCCATCACAACTTGGCCTGATAAAGGTAGATTTATTTATAACAAAGAAAGCCTCCAAAACCCGGGTTTTGTTGCATGCACCAACCCTGGTGAATTAGAATTGCTTAAGACCAAATTTTCTTTTTAAAAAAGGATAGGAAAATACAGCTACCAGAATAATTGCCGTACCCAGGTAAAACCCTCCGGACATTCGTTCGCTTTGACCGAAAACAAGAAATGCAAGGATTATACCGTATACCGGCTCAAGGTTAATAGACAAAACCACGGTATAAGCTGATAACTCTTTCATAATATGTACAATTGCGGTAAACGCATAAGATGTACATAAAAAACTAAGCACCAGTATCCAACCCATATCGGGCAGGGTAACCTCCAGCAATTCGAAGTTTTGATGGGCTGTAAAAATATAGAATACTGTAATAAATAAAAAACCGCCTGCCATCTCATAGAAACTGATAACAGTAGGATGCCACCTTCGGCTTATATTACGGTTCAACACGACAAACAATCCATTGAAAAAGGCAGATATTAATGAAAAAAGGATACCTTCAATGTACTGCATTTCATATTGAAAAATCAGATAAATGCCACCAATTATAATCACTCCTATAAGTACTTCCAACCAGAACACTTTTCTTTTTTGCAAAAAAGGTTCAAGAAAACTAGTAAAAAAAGTAGTTGATGCAAAGACACCTAATGTTACCGAAACATTGGAAACTTTGATGGCATGAAAAAAAGTAATCCAGTGAAGTGCCACTAATCCGCCAATGGCAAGTAAATGAATGAACCCTTTTTTGTTAATCCTGTAAGAAACACCTTTTATTTTCAGAAACACCCCTAATCCAAAAGCAGCAAAAAGCATTCGGTACCATACCAGGGCAATGGCATCAATGGAGATTAATGCTCCCAGGATGGCTGTAAATCCTAACAGAAGAACAATAAAGTGCAGGTGAGCATACTGGCCCAGGGTTTTCAGTTTTACCATCTATGGCTTTTATTAAATGTTTTCAATGGCAGCAATGGCATTCTTTAAACGTACATCACCTTCTCCAGATACCACCCGGTAGTTGAAACCATAATTCTCCAGTTCCCGCCGGTACCAGTTCATAAAATATTCTCTCAAGTGTGGGTGTTCACGTTGTTCATCAAACTCCCAGGGCAAATCAATGTCACACAACAAAAACAAATCATAAGGATTTTCAACAATTTTTTGCAAAATCCATGGATGGCATGAATTAAACTTGTGCAAACTCCAAACCTTGGTAACTATTAATTCCGTATCACAAAACAAAAATCCCTGAGCTTTTTTTTCAGCATCTTTTTCAGCCAACAGTTGGTTTTTCGCTATTGTCAGAATATCGTCCTGATTGTAAGGCCTTGTAAGTGCATCGATATACTCCCTGGCAAATTCTGGCACAAATGCAGTTTGATAATGTTGAGCAAGGCCCCTGGCAAGATTAGATTTACCTGTTGATTCGGGGCCTGTGATGGCTATCTTCCGTAAAGTCTTTCCCACTGGACCAGTTATTGCTGTAAATGCGCATTGATAATCTTCAGGACAAAAACACTTTTCCCGTTTTTTTGAAAAGAAACTTCCATTTCACGGGCAATGACATCCATCATTTCCCGGAAATTACCAAATATTTGGGTACTCATACCGTTTACTTCTGCCACAATGTTGTCGTGGGCTTTTACCCTCTCAATAAAATCCTTGATTTCAGGAACATACTCCCGACCCAAGGGATACATACTCATTTCAATAGATGCTTTCATATAAGATATTTTATACTTATTAAAATTAGAAGATTATACTATTACAAAATTATGATTGACAATAATTGAAAATATATTGTTTGCGGACGCACCCTGCAAATATACTTACTTAACCGGAATAAATAGTTTTCTCAAATAACTAACCCCGAAACTTTTTCCAAAATTTTAGCGGCTAATACACAGATAGTGTATCAGTTATGGACAGGTCGATTATACAAACAAAAAATGTTTATCTTCAAATATTCTTGTTTTAAACCGCTAAAGTTTGCAAAAAAAGTAAAAAACCCGGGAAAACAACAGTAATTTGCCGTGAATTACCGTAAAACACGCAAAAGATTATTTATTATATTTGTTGCCGTTTGATAAAAAAGCATTAGATGAAGCACGTGCGAAATAGTGAAGAGATTGAGATAGGAATTTCCGGAATCAGAAAATTAACCGAAACCCTTAAGACCAGGCATAACTTTGATTTGGGCATTTATGCCTCCACATCATTAAAACGCCGTGTAGCTAAAACCCTGATTATAAACGAACTTGCAACCATAGACGAGTTAATTGACAGGTTAGAAGCTTCTCATTCCTTTTTTCATCAATTTATGCTGCAAATGACTGTCAGCGGCACAGAGTTTTTTCGGGACCCCGCTTTTTGGAGGTATTTCAGAGATGAGATCTGCAAAATTGTTTCCCGAAACCATATGAGAATAAAAATATGGATTCCTGGCTGCAGTACCGGAGAGGAAATTATCAGCACCGCTATTGTGCTCACTGAAGCCGGTATATATGATAAATCAGTCATTATTGCCACCGATTTCAACGAAAAAATAATAGATAATTGTAAAAATAAGGAATACAGCAACCACATGCTGGAAATGTCGGAAAACAATTACAGGCGTTTCAGGGAAGATGAGGGGGCTGATTTAGGCATTTATATTGAAAAAACCAAAAACGGGTTTACATTTGACCAAAATATTTTTCGCAATGTCGAATACCATGTTTATGACCGTGAAGAAAATTTTAAAATCAAAGGTTTTAACGTGGTTATTTGCCGGAATAATTTCATATATTTCACCGCTAAATATCAGGAGATGCTTTTAGAGGTAATCACAAAGCGATTGTCTGCCAATGGCTATTTTGCAATTGGAAACAAAGAAAACATATCTTTTTGTAAAGATGCCTCCAAGTTTACCCTGCTCAATGCGAGTGAAAAAGTTTATAAGAAAACAGGATTATAAATGACGTGATGTTCACAGGTTTTATCTTAACAAGTATCTGCTTTAGCAGGAAGAGATCAAAGTAACATTCAAGATTCAAGGGTAAGACAGGCTAAACAGGAAGAATGTAATGAAGTATAAACTAATAATTATAGGTGGTTCGGCAGGTAGTTTCCAAATGGTTACCAAAATTTTGTCTAAAATTCCGGCAAATTTCAATATCCCCATCGTTTTAGCCCTTCACAGGCTGAAACATGTTAGGCATGGCTTTGTTGAAGCCCTTTCCATAAAATCAGTGCTGCCTGTTATTGAACCCCTGGACAAAGAAAGCCTTAAACCCGGGAAAATATACCTGGCTCCTGCCAATTACCATTTATATGTAGAGTTGGCAGGAAAGTTTGCTCTTTCAACAGAGGAAGCAGTGAATCATTCAAGACCGGCTATCGATCTTACTTTTACCACCGGAGCTTATTGCTACAAAGAAAAAACCATTGGAATTATCCTTTCCGGTGCAAACCGCGATGGAGCCTGGGGGCTGAAAAAGGTTAAAGACTGGGGAGGTAAAACCATTGTACAAGACCCAGCTGATTCACAAATGCCTACCATGCCCAAAGCAGCACTCGAAAAGGCCGGAGAAGTCGACCATATTTATAAAATAGATGAAATCATCCATTTTTTGAAATCACTGGTCTAGAAGATATTACAAGCTATGTTTCTTTAAAATATTAAGAAAAAGTAATTTATAAAGAACCTGGATAAAAAAAAATATTATGAGATATACCCCTTTACAATTGATTAAAATCAAACTAATTATTTATGTTGCCCTGGAACTCCTCCTTATCCTCATGGCACGGATTACTTTTGGAGGTTTGGGCAAAATATCAACGTTGCTTCAGGATGCAACAATCAATGAACAAGCACTGCCCATAATCCAGAATCTTTATATTTATCAAACCATTCTCATCTTTATCCCCTTTCTGGCTTTCCTGGCCCTTATCATTAAAGAAGTTATGAATTACAGAAAGCTTCTTGAAAAGCTAAAACAGGATCAAAAAACCACGGAGGTTGTAGAGGAAACCCGGCAAGAAGAAGACAGCGAAGAAGAGAGGCTGGAAAAAGAGCGCCTTGAAAAGGAAAGGGTGCAAAAAATCAAAGATCGTCTTGATGAAAGCCTCAATAAAAACCTGTCGGATTTACCAGAATCTGATAAACAGGATAAAAAGATAATATCTGAAAAGATTTTAAGCAGTCTCGCAGAAGCCTACGAAATAACACAGGCCGAAATCTTTCTCAGAGACAAAACCCAGGAAACAGACAAAATGGTACTTTCAGCCTCTTATGCTTTTTATATCCCCGAAGAAAAGGTTTTTGAGTTTGAGATGGGTGAAGGCCTGATCGGGCAGGTGGCTAAGGCCGGCAAATCACTAAACCTTAACAAGCTGCCCCAGGGATATATAACGGTTAAGTCAGGATTAGGCTCTGCCACACCCACCAATTTGACCATTGTACCATGGAAAGACAGCGAAGGCGATGTTTATGCTATCATAGAAATTGCAGCATTCAAAGAATTCAATAAAAACGACATAGAAATTTTTGAAAACATTTCAGACAAAGTAACAAAACATTACCACTAAAAATTTTAGCTTTTTCTTAAATTGCGTAAAACACAGGGGTTTTTCGTTTATTTAAAATGTATTTTTGCCAATATTCATGAAAGAAGTACCATTTTTACTGTATAACAAACGAACAAAAACCCCCGTATAAGTAAGATTAAAACCAAAACAAATTGTTGTGATTATGAAGGTTTTTGACAAAAAACAAGTAGTTATATTTTCTGTGTTAGTAGGTCTTTTATTTCCTTTACTGGCATGGATCATTGAGTTGAGCCGTCTCAACATGGGATTTGGCGCCTCTTCTATATCAGCCATTCATAAAAACAACCCGGTATTGATTTTCTTAGATACCATCCCCTTCATATTTGGTGTTTTGGGTTTTTTGCTTTATAAAATTTACGAAAAGAAAAAAGCTGAGCTGGACCATGTTAATGTGCAGCTTAAGCAGCAAACTCGAAATATCAATCAGGTCTCTACTTTTGCCGAACAAATTGGTAATGGGCGCTACGATATTGATTTTGAAGTAACTGACGACTCTGACACACTGGGTAAAACCCTTCAAAACCTCCGGGACAAACTCTATGAAAACAACCAAAAAGAGTCATTGCAAAACTGGGAGATGCGAGGTAAAGACCAAATTGGGCAAGTACTTCGCATGCATAATGATGTCCATGAACTGAGTTACCATATTTTGGAAACACTCATAAAATACATCGATATAGTTCAGGGTGTTTTTTATATTTATGATGACAACACCTCCAAAATCAGGATTTCCGCCTCTTATGCCTACAATAGAAAAAAATACCTTCAGGATGAGGTTAATATTGGCGAGGGCCTTGTAGGACAGGCTGCCATAGAAAAAGACATTATTCACAGAACCGAAATTCCTGAATATTACCTCACCATCACTTCCGGAATATTGGGTGAGAAAAAACCCGACAGTCTGCTTATCGTTCCCCTGTTTATGGAAGAAAAGCTACAGGGTGTTTTCGAATTTGCCTCTATCAGGGATTTTAAACCCCATGAAATTGAGTTTGTCAAGGGAATAGCAGAAATTGTTGCCCGAACGATTTACAATCTTAAAATAACAGAAAAAACAGAAAACCTGCTGAAAGAATCCCAGGAGATGACCCAAGAGCTCAAGGAAAACGAAGAAGAGCTTAGGCAAAACGCTGAGGAAATGCGGCTTACACAGGAAGAACTGGAGAAAACAAACACCCATCTGGAAGAAAAAGTACAAGAGGTAAACCAAAGTCAAAAAAGACTTTACTCCTTGCTTGAAAACGCCTCTGAGCTTATCACCATTTACGATTCAGAAAAAAAGCTTAAATATGTAAGTCCATCTGTCAAAAACATCCTGGGTTATAATGAAGAGGAAATGCATTCGGGAAAAGATTTTGACCGCGTCAACAGAAAGGGGCAAACCATTATCAACAACATGTTTGAGCAACTGCTGGAGGATCCATCTGAACCCCAAAAAATCCAGTATTCCTACCTGAACAAGCATGGAAACATCATGTTTCTGGAAACAACCGGACGCAACCTGCTCAATGATCCGGCCATTAATGGTTTGCTTTTGAATACCAGTGATATTACCGAACGTAAGAGAGCCGAAAAAGAACAGCGCATGAGAGGGCAAATGCAAACCCTTTCCGATAATTCTCCTGATATCATTCTCAGGGTCGATTTTAACCGCATTATCTTTTATGCCAACCCTGCCATCGAATCTTATACAGGTATTAAGGCAGAAGAGTTCAACAAGAAAAACCTTAGAGATGTAGGCTTAAAACAGGAGATTGTTGAAACTGTTGACCAAATAACAGATGAAGTAAAGAAGAGCAAGGCCAAAACCCAGAAAGAAATAACTTTCCCAATGGGTGAGGAAAAAAGAGTGATGAATCTCAATGCTATCCCCGAATTTAATGAGGAAGGCCGTCTTGAAACCATCCTTTTTATTTTCCATGATATTTCCGAACTCAAGAAAATTGAAGAAGAGGTAAAAGAGAAAAACGCTAAGATTACAGATAGCACCAATTATGCTTTCCGTCTTCAAAATGCTATTTTGCCCAGTCAAAAGTTTATAAAGCAGTCCTTTCCCGACTCTTTTATGTTTTACTTGCCCCGCGACATCGTAAGTGGTGACTTTCCATGGTTTTATGAAAAAGATGATGATATTTACATCGCTGCCATCGACTGCACTGGCCATGGAGTGCCCGGGGCCATGCTTTCCTTAATTGGTTACTTTTTAATGAACCAAATCGTAAGCCAGCCAGGTGTACCTAACCCGGGTGAAGTACTTACACAATTGCACAAAGGGGTACAACAAACCCTGCGACAGGACAAAGAAGGAGCCAGTGCAAGAGACGGCATGGATGTTGCATTATGCAAAATCAACCTCAAAGAGATGGAACTTCAGTTTGCTGGTGCCCACCGCCCCTTATACCTTGTTCGCAATGGGGAGCTATATGAAACCAAAGGCACCCGGGCCGCTATAGGTGGTATACCCAAAGCAGGAAAACCAGAACCTGATTTTCAAAATCATGTCATGAAGATAGAAAAAGATGACTCCATATACTTTTTCTCTGACGGACTTCCAGACCAGTTTGGAGGCCCCGAAGGGAGGAAATACTTTCCCAAGAGGATTAAAAACCATATCACCACGCACAGTGATATGCCTATGAGCCAGATGTACACCCATTTTAAAAAGGATTATGAAGAATGGTTGGGTGATGGTAAGCCCATTGATGATGTACTTCTCATTGGTATAAGGTTCTAATATTTATACTACCAGATTTTATAAAAACCAAATTATAAATTGAAAAACATGAAAAAATGGAAAATGTGGATTATATGAAGCTCATTTACGACTTTCATAAAGAGATGCTCAACAACAAATTTACGCTCGTTTATGAAGGCGAAATAACACATCAGATCACCAAGGCTTTTACGTCATTGGCTGAAAACAAGATGGATAGCTACAGTGAAGACGCCTCTATGAAGAAAAAAGTTTTCCATGTAATGGTAGAATGCTTGCAAAACCTAAGCAAGCATGCCGAGGACAACAAAGGCAAAATAAATAGTGGTTCAGCAGGCAATGGCATTTTTATTGTCGGCAGGTTGGGTGATAACGACGAAGACTACCATGTACTGACGGGAAATTCCGTGGAAAACTCAAAAGTAGACGAACTCAGGGCACTCCTTGAAAAAATCAACCAACTGGATAAAAGTGGACTCAAAGAGCTCTTTAAAAAACAAATGCGCGAAGGCTCTCTCTCAGAAAAAGGTGGAGCAGGACTGGGATTGATAGATATTGCCCGGAAAACCGGAGAGAAACTAGAATTTAACTTTATTGATGTAGGCGATAATCACTCCTTTTTCTTATTAAGAACCAAAATTTCACGCAAGTAAAAATTCAAAAAAATATAAATTATAAGGTATCATGGAAGTAATAAAAATTAAAGGAACGGACGATACACCCAATGTAATTCTGGATGCAGAAAGTAATATCATCGAGTTTTCAGGAAGATCCCTGCCCGAAGATGTCGTTACCTTTTATGCTCCTGTAATTCAGTGGATTGAAGAATATGCTAAATCTCCTAACCCCAAAACGGAGGTTATTTTCAGGCTGGAGTACTTCAATACCGCATCTTCTAAAATACTTCTCGACATTCTTTTGAAGTTTGAAGACATCCTGAACGAAGGCCATGAAGTATTGATTCAGTGGTACTTCCAGGAAGATGATGAAGACATGGAGGAAGCTGGTGAAGAGTACTCCGAGATTGTGGATATACCCTTTGAAATGCACAGTTACTGAGGCTAACTTTAATTTTTTGCTAAATGAGTGAAGAAATTCTAAAGGCTTTGATGCAACTCTTTGCAATTATTGCAAAGCAGGATGTGGGTTTGTCGGACAAAGAAAGAGAGTTTGTTGAAAACTTTCTCAAGCAGCAGCTTAATGAAAGCGCTGTAAAAGAATACCTTGCCTTGTTTGACAGTTTTATTCAACCCAACAAACAAAAAAGGCAGGGGGATAGTGATAAGCCCCAGAAGCCCAAACTTACATCCGTCAGAGATTCTGTCAAAACCCTTGGAATTGCCAAAAAAATCAATAAAACGCTCACTCAAAAACAAAAAGTAGTTGTATTAGTGAGGCTATTTGAGCTGGTAAACACCGATAGGAATTTTACCTCGCAAAGAATGGCCATCATCGACACAGTTGCTGATGTATTTAATATTAGACCTGAAGAAACTGAAGGCATTTCAGACTTTGTCACCAAAGACAATCCCCATGAACTAGATTCACCCGACATTCTAATAATCAAATCAGGGGAAAAGCCTAACGAACAATCTCATTTTATTGAGTCGGATCAGCTGGAGGGGAACATCATTATTTTAAGGGTAAATAGTGTTGACTTATACTTTATCAGGTATACAGGAGTAAGTGAATTAATGCTCAACGGTTTACCCATCAGCAACCAGCGCATTTACCTCTTTGCCAATGGCAGTGTCATCAAACAACCCAAAGGCAAACCCATCTTTTATACAGATATTGCTGCCAAGTTTTTATCCGACTCTTCAGCCATTAATGTTTCTTTTGAAGCGAATAACCTGGGGCTTACCTTTCCCAACGGCTATATTGGCCTGAGAGATATAAACCTCTATGAATACTCCGGCAAAATGGTGGCCATTATGGGGGGAAGTGGTGCGGGAAAAACCACATTGCTCAATGTTTTATCTGGCATAGACAACCCCACCAATGGGAAAGTGGTAATCAACGGTTTAAATCTGCATCAGGACAAAGAGAAAGTTAAAGGGATAATCGGGTACATCCCACAAGATGATTTACTCATTGAAGAACTTACGGTATACGAAAACCTTTATTACAGCACCAAGCTGGTGTATCGTGATTTAACAGAAGAGGAAATCACAGAAAAAGTTAACAAGGTTTTGACAAGCCTGGGGCTTTTCCATATCAAAGATCTTAAAGTAGGTAGCCCTCTCAACAAGAAAATCAGTGGCGGTCAGCGTAAAAGGCTTAACATTGGCCTGGAACTTATCAGGGAACCTGCTGTACTCTTCGTGGATGAACCCACCTCCGGCCTCTCTTCAAGAGATTCGGAAAACGTGATGGAGCTGCTGCGGGAGCTTACTGTAAGGGGAAAACTAATTTTTGTGGTCATCCACCAGCCCTCCTCCGAGATATATAAAATGTTCGATAATGTGATCATCCTGGATGAGGGTGGACATCAAATATATTACGGTAACCCGGTGGAGGCAGTCATCTATTTTAAAGAAATTGATAATCAGATCAACAGTGATGTGGGTGAATGTCCGCGCTGTGGAAATGTGAACCCCGAAACCATATTCAGCATCATTGAGTCAAGGATTGTGGATGAATACGGGCGTACCACCGCAACCCGGAAAGTACTGCCCCAAGAGTGGTCGGGTCATTATGTCTCAAAGCTAAAAAAAGAAAAAGAGACCGAAACCCAAAACTACGATATGCTTCCCGAGGCTTTTAAAAAGCCTAACTGGCTGAAGCAAATGAAAATATTTTTTGCCAGGGATTTGTTCAGTAAGCTGGCCAACACACAATATATGGTGCTAAATTTACTGGAAGCACCTATCCTGGCATTCCTGCTGGCTTATGTCATTCGTTATATCGATGACCCTACCTCTGATGTCTATATTTTCAGAGACAATGAAAATATCATGCCCTACCTGTTTATGTGTACCATTGTTGCCATGTTTGTAGGGCTCATCGTAAGCGCAGAAGAAATTTATAAAGACAGGAAGATTCTCAAACGAGAAACATTCCTGAATCTTAGCCGCAGTAGCTACTTATCATCCAAAATCAGTATATTATTTATTATATCGGCCATTCAGTCAGCTCTCTTTGTGATCATAGGTAACTCCATACTTGGTATTAAAGGCATGTACGTTGAATACTGGCTCATATTCTTCTCCTTATCAACGCTTGCCAATGTTATTGGATTGAATATTTCGGCTGCTTTTAATTCAGCGGTTACCATTTATATATTGATCCCTTTCTTAATTATTCCCCAGATGGTTCTTACCGGAGCCATGTTTAGCTTTGATAAAATCAACAGGAATATTGGCGGGGGAAGAGAAAAAGTTCCGGTTATTGCGGAGGTTATGCCTTCACGTTGGGCTTTTGAGGCACTGGTTGTCAATCAGTTCAAAAACAATGATTACGAAAAACAATTTTATCATTTGCGCAAACTGGAAAGTGAACTCAATTACAAAAATGTATACTATATACCAGAGCTAAGAGGTTTTGCGGAAAATTACCGGGCCGCCAAAATGGCCAATAACCCGGAGCCTATTTCCAAAGATGACATGCAGTTGCTTTACAACGAAGTAACCAAAGAGAACAAGTCACCCATGGCCTCTACGCACAATATCATTTTCGAGAATACGCACCTGCTCAACCTGGATGATTTTAACATGAAGGTGCACAACCAGCTTATGAACTATTTCAGCAAGTTACAGGAATTCTACCGGGATAACTTCAACCATATCAATAACAGAATTGATCAAAAAGTCACAGAGATGGTAAGCACACCGGAGAAAAGAGAGGCCTATCAACAGCTTTACAACGATTATTACAACAGTTATCTGGCCCGTTTTGCTAAAAACAGTATGGCTCCCCTCCCACTGGTGAGGCTGGGAAACAACCTTGTGCAAAAGATTGACCCGGTTTATTTAAGTCCACAGGACAGAAATCCGCTGAGTTTCCGTACCCATTTTTTGGCCCCGGAAAAAAACTTTTTCGGGAACCTGGTCCCGACCTTTTATTTTAATGTAATAATTATTTGGATTTTTACCATCATTGCCTACATAGCCCTCTACTACAATGCCCTGAGCAAGTTACTGAATTCATTGGGCTTAATGGGATCAAAAGCAGGAAAAATTTGGCTTTCTATACAGTCCAGATTCAATAAAACCAAAAGTGTAAAAAAACAATAAACCCATACCGAAAATATTTATGCACCCCATAAACCGTAAAACTATGAAAATCCCCAGATTAACCACCGTATTCGTAAGTTTGTTTTTCTTCTTTGCTATTTTAAGTTGCCAGCAAGGAGAAAGACAACAAGCTACCGACCTTCTTTCGGATTCATTGATAGAAGCAGATGTTAGGCTCGATGACAAAATGATCAGAGAGATGATTTCCTCCATACCTAACCCGGTTGAAATGTCTGCATTGTTGCAAAAATCAGGGATAGTTTATTCCCAGGACTTGTTAAACCCGGTAAATAACATTAATAACTACAACACCAATTTTAAAAAAGCACTCAACCTTGGTGTATACGGTACTGACCTGGTTTATATGAATATTTATGACAGGACCATTTCTACACTCAGATACTTAAGTAATGTAAGAGATCTGGCCAGTGACTTGAGGGTGGAACAGTTTTTTGATTACGAAACGTTAAACAGGCTCTCGGAAAGCAGCCGCAACATCGATTCAGTGTTGTTTATTACCAATACAGGGTTCGACGACATGAGTCGTTACCTGATCGATCAGAACCGTGGTAACATTTCTGTTCTCATCTCCTACGGTACCTGGATCGAAAGTCTTTACATAGCCACCAATGTACAAACGGTACCCCCAAAAAGTGAAACCATTCACACCCGCCTGGGTGAGCAGAAAAAGATACTCGATAATATGATTTTGTTGCTCTATACCTATCGTAATGACCCCTATTTTCAGAATCTCATTGATGATTTGATGGAGTTAAAAGTGATTTTCGATGATGTATCCATTACTTATGTATATGCTGAACCCACAATCCAGGAGGTTGACGGCACCGTGATACTTGTGGATAACTCAAGCAGTGAAGTAAATATAAGTGAAGAAACCGTTGAAGCCATTACCCAGCAAGTATCATACATCAGAAACAAAATGGTAGAATAGAGCTGCAACAGGTATAACCAACCTGCTAAGCCTTAAAATAAAAAATTGTAAAATCCGAAACCCAAAGAACAATGAAAAAATATAATATCCTGTTAAGCATATTATTTGCATTTGTACTAAATCTTAATGGTCTATCACAATGTGGTAACCTCATGGATGTATGCCATGGTAAACTGGATGATGCAAGGTTTATTAAAAGCTGGCCCATTCAGCTACCCGAACAAGAAAGCGGAGAGCCACTGCCCCAGGTTAGCTTTAAAATGCCTCTTTCAAGTGGTACAACCTATAAAATCTTTGCCTGCAACGCTGAGGAATATCCCGGCGAAGTAATTATAAGTATCAGAAACCATAACGATGACCTTGTTATTACCTCATATATGGTGGAGCAACAGCGTCATTTGCCCATAATTAAGTTTCCTGTGGCCATGAGTGGGATTTACACATTCAGCTTTTACTTTGAAGGAGGCAAAGAAGGTTGTGCTATTGGGGTTGTTTCAAGTGTTGATTAAATATCGCCCCCACTTTCAAAACACCCTTTAAAAGTTTTGTTTTCTACTTTAAACCATTCTAATTTTTCGTAACTTAGAATGATTATTACAACTCTATTTTAATCTATACCCATGAATCAAGAACCATTAAAAAACATATTTGTCATTGAAGATAACAAAACCGAGGGGATGCTGCTTAAGCTCTGCCTGGGCTCTATCAAAAACATCTCGATTACCAATTTTGCTGTGGGACAAGATTTACTCGATAATCTTGACAAAAAACCGGAAATTGTAATTGCGGACATGATGCTGCCCGATATCAGTGGAGAAGATTTGATTCAGGAAATCAAAGAAAAAAGTCCGGAAAGCGAAATCATTGTTGTTTCGGCACAAAAAGATATTGATTTGATTGCCAGAGTACAGGAGTTGGGGGTTTACAACTACCTGGTGAAAAGCGAAACATGCATGGAGTCGCTGCAAAAATCCATTGAGGACCTCACATTCCTGATTGATAATCGACGCTAAATCACTCTATAGTAATTCTGCGGGCCCCATTCTAGGCCCGTTTTTTTATAAAATCTCACTCCCTTATATAATGCTGGCTGCACTGCCTAATAAGTGAAAGTGATACAAGCTTAAGGAGCAATTAAACACATCTTCGTAAGAGGTGAGAAACTATCAATAATATTTTATTGGACAGCTAAGGATTCTGTTGACATCTAACACAGTTGTACGCATAATTTTATTAATTTTATAAACAAGTTGCTCTGAAGGAAGGAAGGTATTTTTTGACGATCTATGTTTCACTTTATCTTTGACGGATATTACAATACTGCATTTAAAACTGACAACCAAAACCCAGCAAATGTATGCAAAGTTGTATACTGCTGAATCAAACCAGCCAAGGCAAAGAATACAAGTAAGACAATAACTTCCCGAAGCATAATGAAACACCATGGAGCCCAGCTGATTGTCTGTATATTAATGATCTATCATTTCATTTTTCTGTAAAGCATGAATGGCGTATTTTTATTCATTTCCGGTTTAAGCTATGAACAAAAGCTTGCACTGCTTATATTAGTCATAAGCAAGTTAGTTGTTCTCACCTTTTTAATTTACAAGTACTACCAACGAAATCAAAATTATTTGCGGATACAGGAAAATGCAAAATATTACAACAATCTTTTTCATTTTTCTGCCCTTCCCAGCCTGGTGGTTGATCAATCCCTTTGTATCGTTCAAAGTAATCTTGAGTTCGCTAAGTTTTCGGGATATACAAAAGAAGAATTGAGCCAGAACAAAAACATTCGTGAAATACTTATTGCCAATGGTGCTTTGGAGGCACTTACCCCATCCGGTAATAAAATGAAAGGGGGCAAAATATTGGAAGGTGAAAGAGGTTGTTTAATTACTGAAAATAAGAAAAATAAAGCCTGCCTTGTTTATGCAACCCGTATCGAAAATCCTGAAAGAATTCTTATTTCCCTGGTCAATGTTTAGTACTACCCATTGTTAGTTTTCAACCATCCAGGGTGGCCACAATGAAAATTAACTAAAAAATCAAAGAAACACGCTATTTTTATTAGAAATTAATTAATATATTGGCCTATCTGATTACAATGAAAGAATTAAAAAACCAACATTGAACTATATTTTAAAACTAAACCAAGATTTGGGCTCCATAGCAATTAATAACGCATACAATAATGCTTGCAAGCAACAAGTGCTAACAAATAATTATTTCAAAAACAAGGAAAACTTTTTCTGAGTTTTTATGTAAACCTATGCATGGCATGCATGATAACAATGAGATTATAAGAAAAACTTGCAAGTTAAAAGATACGATTACATAGCGCTAAAGAAAAAATAATATTCTTGTGATTAAGCTATCAATCCAATACCCAAACCAAATTATATTCCAATGAAAAAAAATATAAGAATAGTGATTGCTGAGGATGATGAAGGCCATGCCCTGCTAATTAAAAGAAATTTAAAACGGGCTGGAGTTATCAATCCCATCATACACCTGAAGAATGGAGAGGAAGTTCTGGATTTTTTTGATGGAAAGCTATATCAGCAAGAGTTAGAAAATGGAGTTTCTTTCATTTTACTATTAGATATAAAAATGCCCAAAAAGGATGGCATTGAAGTGTTGGAAGAATTGAAAGGTAACCCAAACACCAGGAAGGTTCCGGTAATAATGATCACCACCACTGATAATCCCAAAGAAATTGACCTTTGCCATAAGCTGGGCTGCAACAGCTACATCGTTAAACCTATTGATTATCAAAAATTCATTGAGGTTGTTAAAAGATTGGGGTACTTTTTAGAAATTGTTGAAGTACCTAGTTTACAATAGCGCATGCAAAATCAGTTTTCAAATAATCATCTGGATCAAGTTTCAGTAAAATATCCCATCTGGGTTATCGAAGATGACATTCATCTGAATAACATTATTGTCAGAAGTCTTCAAAAATCCGGATTGGATTGCAGGCAGTTTTTTTCAGCACAACAACTCTTAAGCTACATTGATGGTTT
>SLQX01000255.1 GCA_007131245.1 Bacteroidales bacterium | reverse complement strand
TAGATAACCTAAATCACCTGAATAGGTTTTTATTTTTGTTTCAAACAAGATTCAACCTTGTTTAGACAAATTCCACCGCAAGCTTGTATACTTGAGGTTTGCCCCAAAAAACTCCTTTTTTTAAACCTTATTCTCAAAATTCCCCCTTCAAAAGTTCCTTTCCTTTCTCATTATCCTTACTTTTGCTCTGATTATTTGTATCACCGGGCCAACCCTGGTTGACCCGGTGATATTTTAACCGGATGTTTTGTAATTTCTTTAACCCTGTATCCGGGTTAAACCTGGATTGTCCCGGACACAACGGGGAGTTAACAACCAAGGGTGAGCAGTGGAACAAAGCAGGATGCTGTTGGTACAATCACGGGTTGAAAAGATTTTTCCGCCAGGACTGCCTGTATAAGCTGGTTCTGGTTGTCGGGGAAAGCTTTCAACAAAAAATTACCGACAATCCTTGAATCTGATAATCTATTTTTTATTATTTTCCCAAATAATTTTTTTATCATGCGAGTCAAACGTATATCGCCGGAAGCTGAATCCCAGTCACCTGAACAGGATATAGATACCAGCTTAATGGATCCACTGATTCAAAAGTTCAGGGGTAAAAAAGGAAATCTTATTCCTCTTTTGCAAGGAGTACAGGAGATTTATGGATACATACCACGACAGGCATTTGTAAAGCTCAACCAGAAAACCGGCCTGGAGCTAAACGAATTGTACGGCGTTGCCACCTTTTATGCGCAATTCCGGCTAACACCCGCCGGCAAACACATTATAAAGATGTGTCATGGAACGGCTTGTCATGTGCAGAATGTCACCGATATCACCGACCAGCTAATTGATTACCTCAATGTAAAAGATGGCGAAACCACTACCGACCAGTTATTCACCCTGGAAACGGTTGCCTGCCTCGGCTGTTGCTCCCTGGCTCCTGTCATGATGATTGGAGAAGAAACCTATGGTAAACTCTCACCCAAAGCGGCTTTAAAAGTTATCAAAGAGATTAAACGAAATGAAGTAAAAAAGGACCAGGGACAGTAAGATCATCTTTACCATGTAAAACCTTTTTAACCGGGATAAACAAATCCCATTGTAAAAGACCAAACCGAAGCAATGAATGGCCCTTACATTTTTCATAAAAAACCATGACAAATATCCAGGATTTAATTGCTTCTGAATAATAAATAAATCTATCATGAGCCAAACAACCGTTATAGTAGGACTTGGAAGTTGTGGACTGGCTGCAGGAGCGGGAAAAACCTACCAGGAGTTTAACCGCATCAGGCAAACCGACAAACTCAATTTTGCATTAAAAAAAACCAGCTGCATCGGAATGTGCTTTCGCGAGCCATTGGTTGAAATTATTGACGATACAGGAAAATATCTGTATGGTGATGTGGAAATATCGCGTGTGGATGAAATCATTGAGAAACACATTAAAAACTACACACCTGTCTCTGAATACATCATCGAATCAGAAAATTTCAAATCGGAAGATGCCCGGTTTTTTGATGGCCAGGTAAAAATAACCCTGCGCAACTGCGGGCATATGGATCCCGAAAACATGGATGAATACGAGGCCCGGAATGGATATAAAGCTTTGCGCAAAATATCAGACCAAAACATCGCACCCGACAAAGTGATACAAACAGTGCTTGACAGTGGCATACGAGGTCGCGGGGGCGGCGGCTTTCCGGCAGGCATGAAATGGAAATTCGCCAGAAACAACAGCTCTGACAAAAAGTATGTTATTTGCAATGCCGATGAAGGAGACCCCGGCGCATTTATGGACCGCTCCATCCTTGAAGGTGACCCACACAGTGTATTGGAGGGAATGATGATTTGCGGATATGCCATAGGCGCTTCAGAGGGATACATCTATTGCCGTGCCGAATACCCACTGGCCATCAAGCGGCTGAATATTGCCATTGAACAGGCCAGGGAAAAAGGATATTTGGGTAAGGATGTATTCGGGATTCCCGGCTTTGACTTTCAAATATTTATCAAAGAGGGTGCCGGAGCTTTTGTTTGTGGTGAAGAAACGGCCCTTATTGCCTCCATCGAGGGAGAGCGGGGAATGCCTCGCAGACGCCCACCATTCCCTGCCGAAAGCGGACTGTGGAAACACCCTACCAACATCAACAATGTGGAAACCCTGGCCAACATCCCGTGGATTGTGTACCATGGTGCTGAAAGGTATGCTGAGTATGGCACAGAAAACAGCAAGGGGACCAAAGTTTTTGCACTTACCGGAAAAATCAACCATGGTGGATTGGTGGAAGTTCCCATGGGGATTACCATCAAAGATATTATCTATAAGCTGGGTGGTGGAATAACGGACAACAAAAAGTTCAAAGCTGTGCAGCTTGGAGGGCCATCAGGAGGCTGTATTCCTGAATACTTATCACATACTACAGTGGATTACGACAGTGTCAATGCAACGGGGGCCATCATGGGGTCGGGAGGTATGGTGGTGATGGATGAAACCACCTGTGTGGTGGATGTGGCAAAGTTTTTTCTGGATTTTACGCAAAAGGAGTCCTGTGGGAAATGTACTTTTTGCCGCATCGGCACCAAAAGGATGCTGGAAATCCTTACCCGCATCACAGAGGGTGAAGGCCGTGAATCGGATTTGGACACCCTGGAAGAGTTGGCGCTCACCATCAAAGACAGCTCCCTATGCGGACTGGGACAAACCGCACCAAACCCTGTGCTTACTACCATAAAATATTTCCGCAATGAATACGAAGCGCACATCCGCGACAAAAAATGTCCTGCCCTCAACTGCAAAAAGCTATTAACCTATGAAGTAATACCCGAAAAATGCACAGGGTGTATGGCCTGCGCCAAAGGTTGCCCGGTAGATGCCATTGAAGGAGAGAAAAAGCAGGTGCACAACATTCTGCAGGATAAATGCATACAATGTGGATTGTGTTATACCAAATGTAAATTTGAAGCCATCAGACTATCCTGATTTAACAGGATACCCTGCCACGGGGGCTACAAACACCTGGAAATTTCAATAAACTACAAGTGAAAAACAACATGAGTAAACTCAATATAATCATCAACAAAAAAATTGTACAGGGCCTTAAAGGGGAGTCCATACTGGAGTTGGCCCGTCGCCTGGATATAGAAATCCCTACACTGTGCCATGATCCCAGGCTTGCCCCCTACTCATCCTGCTACCTGTGCGTTGTAGAAGTGGAGGGCATGCGTGGTCTTCAGCCCGCCTGCTCCACCATGCTTACCGAGGGGATGCGCATCGAAACAGAAAATGAAAGAATTAAGGCATCCCGAAAAAATGCACTGGAGCTTTTGGTAAGTAACCATTATGCCGATTGTGTGGCACCCTGCAAAGAGACCTGCCCTGCCGGAGTGGATGTACAGGGCTACATTGCGCTTATCAGCCAGGGCAAACACCGCGAAGCAACTGGCCTTATCAAACAAACCAACCCTCTTCCGGCTATTTGCGGAAGGGTATGTGTAAGGCCCTGCGAAGTGGCCTGCAGACGAACCCTTGTGGAAGATACCGGCGTTGGGATCGACTACCTGAAAAGATATACATCAGATAAGGACTTACTCGCCGATAAGCGGTTTATACCCGAAGTAAAACCTGCCACCGGTAAAAAGGCAGCTGTTATAGGCGCCGGTCCTGGCGGCCTCACTGCGGCTTACTTTCTGGCTTGTGAAGGGCATCATGTGGAAATATTCGAAGCTAACTCCGGACCGGGAGGCATGCTGCGCTATGGCATCCCACCCTATCGCCTGCCCAACGATATCATCGACAAAGAAGTAGAAGGCATCACAGCCCTGGGCGTAAAAATCCATTATAACCAGAAGCTGGGCGACAACCTCTCCTACCGGAAACTAAAAGAAGAGTTTGATGCAGTGATATTAAGTATCGGCTCCCAAAGCGGAACGGGTATTGGTTGCGAAAATGATGATGCCGGTAATATATTTTCAGGAATAGACTTCCTGAGGAACATGCAAATGACCGGGCAGAAATACAATTTTAAAAGCAAAAAAGTAGCGGTAATAGGAGGCGGAAACACAGCCATGGATTGCTGTCGTACAGCCATGCGCTGCGGTTCCGATGATGTTACCATACTGTACCGGCGTACCCAAAAGGAAATGCCTGCCAACCCCATAGAAATCCATGAATCAATGGAGGAGGGTATCAAATACCAGTTTCTGACAGCACCTGCAAGGGTAAACAAAGATGAAAAGGGTAATGTGAAATCACTAACCTGTGTAAAAATGCAGCTGGGAGAGCCCGATGCTTCGGGACGAAGAAGACCCGTAAAAATTGAAGGGTCAGAGTTTGACATAGAGCTGGACTACATTCTGGCTGCCATTGGACAGAAAACCAGGGTGGATTTTCTGGATGACATCAGCGAAGGGGCCGGTGAAGAACTCAAACTCAACAAGTGGGGAGACATCGATGCTGACCCCGAAACCCTGCAAACATCCATTTCCAATGTGTTTGCATGTGGTGATGGGGTTACAGGTCCTGCCACACTCATAGAGGCCATCGCCCAGGGAAGACTGGCTGCCCAAAGTTGCAGCAAATTCCTGCATGGTCAAAATATTACTCCCCCCGAATTTGAATTTATCAGCCGAAAAGATAATTTCCAGGAACAAAAACCCGAAGATTACAGGGACTTTTTCAGAGCCCAGAGCCGGGAAGAAATGCCGGTAATGGATCCTGAAGCACGCAAAAACTTCAAAGAGGTTGAGCTGGGCTATAGT
>SLQX01000268.1 GCA_007131245.1 Bacteroidales bacterium | reverse complement strand
TTTATGCACATGCTCAAGAATGAGGAAAACGAAAAGTATCGCGACCTGATAACCAACACCCTGGAGTTTGAACCTGAAATCCTGAAAAGGTATGTAAACTTCATGAGTAACCCCGATGAGGAAACAGCCATCCGGCAGTTTGGTACCCACGACAAATATTTTGGTGTGTGTATGCTTATGAATACGCTTCCGGGCCTGCCCATGTACGGGCATGGCCAAATTGAAGGGTACACCGAAAAATATGGTATGGAGTACCAGCGGGCTTATTATAATGAAGACCCGCACCAATGGCTGATAGAAAAACACGAGCGCGAAATATTTCCTTTGGCCCAAAAGCGCTATTTGTTTTGCGAGGTTGAACATTTTAATATTTTCGATTTTATTGATGGGTTTGGGAATGTGAATGAGAATGTGTTTGCTTATACCAACCGGTTCAGAAATGAAAAGGCTCTGGTGTTGTTTAATAATAAATATGAGCAGGCACAGGGGCGAATACAGTTTTCTGCCAGCAAACTCACCAAAAATGCTACAGGAAAAGAGTCTTTGAGTGTCAGCCTTGGCCAGGCGCTGAAAATCAATGGGAACGACAACGTATTCTATATTTTTCGCGAACACATATCGGGTTTGGAATACCTGAAAAAAGGGAGTGACCTCTATCATAACGGATGGACATGGCACCTGAATGGTTTTGAATATCGTGTTTTCTGGGATTTTCGTGAGGTATACGATGATACAGGCATGTACGAAAAGTTATTATGGAAAACCGGGGGACGTGGTGTTGCCCACATGGGTGAAGCCATGGAAGAGATTAGGATGCAACCCATGCACGATGCTTTTGCAAGCCTGTTTGCAGAAGATATTCTTGACTTCCTGCTGAAAACCATACATAACCAGGAAAGAAGTCAATCGGAAAAGCTTGGATATACCCTGCTAAAGAGTCGTTTCCACGATCTTATTGAAAACATACGCGTCACAGGAGGCCTGGATATTGAAGATCCCGATCAGCTTGCCGAGCATTTTATCAAGCGCCTGAAAAGCCTTGAATGCACCTTTGATTATATTTTGGGGCAGGTGAATGAAAAAGTGAATGATATGCTTGTCAGGGAGGGCTATTCTTCATTGGATGAGTTGTTGGTCATTGGTGGCAAATCCACTTACCGGGAAAATATTATTGTGTTGATGGCCTGTTATGTCTTGGAAGTACTGGAGGATAACCAGGGGAGAGAAACCCAGCAACCACTTATGCAGAAGCTAAAATTTTATTTGCCTTTGCAGGGAGTACTTCAAAAAACCGGGCGGGGAGATGCAGCCATCACCCGCGATATTCGCCTTGTGATGATTCTGCAAAAATATGGTAAGCTTCTTTTTGATTTTTCCGGTTTTGTTAACAGACCGGCCGATAAGGTACAGGGTCCTATCCGGAAACGCCTGATGGCAGAAAAGGCCGGGCTGGCATTACAAATGCTGGATGATAAACAACTGCGAACTTTTATTGGTGTCAATGAGCATGAAGGGGTGGTCTATTTTAGCAAAGAGAGCTACGAGGAGCTCCTGGAGTGGTTTTTCAGTATGGCTGTCCTGGATTACTTTTGCTATGAACTGGATGATCGTCTCAAGATAAAAGAATCCCAGAAAAACTTGTTGCTGGCTGAAAGCATACAGTATTTTATAAATGCCCGCGACTATTCCATAAAAGCAGGTTATCAGCTTGAGAAACTTAAAAAGCAACTCAAGACCTGATTTTCTGTTCACCGTGTAAATAAATTCTTGCAAATGGCCTGTACCAGGTACTTCATTTTTGTAGTTATCGGTTGCCTGTGTTTGTATACACATGCGGGTGTTAAAGATGTTGGAATTCCTTTTTTAATTAACCACTCCAGGGTTTCTTACGGTGCCAGCACCCAAAACTGGAATATAACCCAGAATTCCCGGGGGTATATGTATTTTGCCAATAATGACGGGGTGCTGGAGTATGACGGTACCAACTGGCAGGTATATCCAGTACCCAATGGTTCTGTGGTACGCTCAGTGTTAGCCGTGGGAGACACCATCTATGCCGGAGCTTTTGAAGAGATTGGGTTTTTGGCGCCAGGTCACGCAGGTAAGCTGAAATGGAACTCGCTTAATCATCTGGTGCCGGAAGAGTTTGTCAGGTTTGACGAGGTGTGGAATATTTTTTCTGCAGACGACAAGCTTATTTTCCAGTCTTTTAATTATATTTTTATTTTGGAAGAGGGAGAGATCAAAGTTATTGAACCCTTAGGGGATTTTAGCTTTATGCATGAAGCCGACGGGGAGTTTTGGGTTGTGGATAGTGACAGGGGGTTTATGAAGCTGCAGGAAGACTCCCTGGAATTAATAAGCCAGGACCCTGTGTTTTTTCAAAATGAAATCAATTGTGTTTTTTCCCATTCACCCGGAACTTATCTCATAGGTAGTTCCAATGATGGGCTTTTTCTCCTGGATAACCAGGGGCTTTCCCGGTGGGATGTTCCTGTTACCGAGTGGCTAAACCAGTACAATTTGTTTTCCGGTATCCGTCTTTCCGACGGTTACTTTGCTTTTGGCTCGGTCAGCAATGGTGTGTTTATTACCAACAGCCAGGGTAATGTCGTGCAACATCTCAACCGTAGCAAGGGACTTCAGAACAACACGATACTGGCTCTTTTTCAGGATTCACGTGATAATCTCTGGCTGGGACTTGATAATGGAATTGATTATATTAAAATAAGCTCCCCTCTAACTATTATCAACCATAATTACAACATTGAAAGTGCTTATGCAAGTATTTTGCATGATGGCATGCTATATATCGGTACAAACCAGGGGCTTTTTGCTGCCCCATGGGAATATCTGAGAAACACCCCGGGCAGAGACAACCTTTTTCGTCTGATTGAAGGCACTGAAGGGCAGGTGTGGAGTTTACAACTTGTTGACAATACACTGTTTTGTGGACACAATTTCGGGTTTTTCAGGATTGAGGGATATGATGCCTATAAAATTTCAGAAAAGCGAGGTTTTTGGTCGTTTATGGAACTCATCAAAGATGAGGTTGTACTTGCCGGGACGTACTCAGGTTTATCTCGCTTAGTAAAAGAACAACAACAGTGGTTACTCCTTGATGAAGTGCAGGGGTTTGAAGAATCCAGCAGGGATATTTACCAGGATAAAAGGGGCTATATATGGGTTTCCCATGGCTACAGGGGGCTTTTTAAACTGGAACTATCCCCTTCCGCTGCTAGTGTTCAACGTATTGAATTTTTTAGAGATGAAGCCGGGTTGCCCGGCGAGCTGCCCTACAATTTGCAAGAATTTAACAATCAGCTGGTCTTCTCAACACGTAACGGGATTCTGCTATACGATGAAGCAGAAAACAGGTTTGTACCTCATCCCGAACTGAATTCCCTGTTCCAAACAAAAGGGTTCATCGATAAATTTTACCAGGACGACAGGGGAAACATATGGTACTTTACCGATAACTATGTCGGTGTTATGAGGCTTTTAGAAGATGGAACTTTCCGGGATATCATGGCTCCCTTTTCGGCGATTAATGATTTTTTGTTACCCGCTTTTCAAAATATTCATGTGATTGATCCATCGAATATTTTCATTGGCACACAGTATGGACTTGTACACTATGACCCCGCAATTGTCAGTGATTACCAGCGTGTAGAAGATGTTTTTTTTAGAGAAGTTACGTTTTATGGGAAGGATGAGCGTTTGTCCTTTTTTCCGGCTGTTACCGATTATATGGCAAAAATTGATTATAAACCCCACTTGCCATGGTCTTCCAATTCGGTGATGTTTCGCTTTACCACACCTGCCTTTGAAGATCCTGAAAAAATCAGGTTTTCATATCGGCTGAAAGGGTTTGAAGAAAGCTGGTCTGATTGGGAGTCTGTCAATTTTAAGGAATATACCAACCTGAGAGAGGGAGACTACGTTTTTCAGGTGAAGGCTAAAAATGCCTTTGGACTGGAAAGCAGATATAACGAATTTCGTTTTAGTGTTGCACCTCCTTTTTACCGCTCCCTCACAGCATATATCGTTTATTCTGCAATACTCCTGGTCATTATTGCTGCAAATATTTACTATATTAGAAAGCGGTCGTTAAGGGTACGGCAAAAAGAAAAACTCAGGCACGAAAAACGTTTGGCCCGCAGGGAGCAAATTTTCCAGGAACAATCGGCTTTGAGTGAAAAGGAAATCATGAAGCTACGCAATGAAAGCTTACAAAGTGAGATGAACCATAAAAACAAAGAGCTTGCTAACGCCACCCTTCACCTGATACAAAAAAACAAGACACTTGCCGCACTTAAAACGGATTTGAACAAGCTAATGAAGGCCACCCCTTCAGATAAACCGGAAAAGCAAATTGTTAACTCTCTTGTGAAGAAGGTGAACAAAGATATGCGCAATGAAAAAAACTGGGAGCTTTTCAATAGCTATTTTGATGAGGTGCATCAGGATTTTATAAACCGACTCAAAATAGAATACCCGGACCTTACTCCCAAAGAGTTGCGCTTGTGCGCATACTTGCGAATGAATCTTTCAACCAAGGAGATTGCACCGCTGATGAATATTTCTATACGTGGCGTAGAGATTAGCCGGTACCGGCTCAGGAAAAAACTCAACCTGCCGCACAACACCAATCTCGCCGAGTTTATCCTTTCTTATTAATGATAGTAGGGGTTTACGGTTCCTATGAAACCCTTTTTTGCATGTGAGGTTTTCTCTCCCTTTTATTCCTTTGTAGATATTGTTAATCAGAAATGGGGCAATTCACCTAAAACTTATTTTGACAGTTGTATTTGTTTTGTAATCATACCTTTTTCTGATGTAGTATCCTGTATAAATACAGTCTGGATTCAAATCCACAGAAATGAAACATTTCTTTTAATAAAGCAGGGTATACTCATTCCTGCATTATAGCGTAGACATAAACTTCCTGTTGCTCCTTACTTTTTTTCCGGGATGGTTCGTTAAAACAAATTTGCAGGCTCCAAAGTGTTGTGCGTTGACTTACAGTATGCTGGGTGATTGGCTCCACGCGAGGGTAAATGCTTTAAATGGTGAGTTGACGGACTCTTGTTTTAACAAATGTAATTGATATATATTAATGCAATGAGATTTATAAAATTAAGGTGAAAAATTGCCTGAAAATTTTGATGAGAAAGTATAAAAAACCAAAATGTTATTTTTAAAAAACTGACAAACAGTGTTATAAATGTAAAATGATGTAGCCATGATGTAGTAAAAAAAATGAATGTTGAATTGTTGATGTATAAAATAATTTGGTCTGGGATGAAAACAGGTCTTTCTTTGTTAACATAAAATTAATGTAGTAAAACTTGTTTTTACACGTAAAAATGATCATGCACCCGGTATGACGTTTTTACACCGTTTATTTACCCTTAATTAATAATTTATTAAAATTTAAAACAACATGATTATGAAAAAGACCAAAGCAAAACAACGAATTATGCAAGCATTTATGCTACTTGGCGTATTTGGTTTGTTGACAATGGTTGCTTGCAGCGATGACGATGATCCCATTCTGGAAGACCCCATTGCAAGTTTTGAGTATACCATTGATGACGAGAACTTTTTAATGGTATCTTTCGAAAACTTTTCTCTGAATGCTACTTCATACCACTGGGATTTCGGTGATGGTGAAACTTCCACAGAAGAGAATCCAACACATATCTATGACGAAGTGGGATCCTATGAAGTAATACTGACTGCTACCAATGAAGATGGTGTAAGTGCTACGTTCTCAGAGTCATTCCAGTTAACTGATCCTCATGAGGCACTCGCTTTATTGGCCGGAGAGACTTCCAAAACATGGGATCTTTACAGGATTGAAACCAGCATGGGTGTCGGACCGGATGAAGAAGACGCCAGGGATTATTGGGCCCTTTATAATGATGGCAGCAGGCCCTGTGTATATTTCCACACTTTTACCTTTAATCGTGATGGTGAATTTATTTTTGATGATAATGGTTCATTCTGGGGTGAAGAAGCCATATTTGACGGAACCGATGTTATAGGAAAATGCTTTGATGCTACAGCTGAAAACATGGTTAACAGCAATGGTGACGATGTAAGTGCATGGCTCAGTGGCACACATGCTTATACTTATGAACCATCAACCAGCCAGATTACTCTTGAAGGCCAGGGTGCATGGATGGGAATGCCACAGCTGGGCACTTCCGGAGAAAGTATTGTTCCAGAAGATTCCCGTACCTTTAATGCAGTGATAGAAGAGCATGATGGCTTTGACTTGCTGATTATTTCTTACGAATATGCCGATCTGTACTGGGACTTCACCTATGCCAATTGGGAAGACCCCTCCATGCGTCCCGATGTGGAAACAGAAGTAGAGGAGGTAGAAGATCTGGATCCCATTACTCCCGATGAGATGTTTATTACATTTGCCGCAAGGGATGCTGCAAACATGGAGTTGTTAGACACCGTCGCCTCCGGTTCTACTGTTGAGTTTGGTGTTGAAGACCCGCTGGATGACACTGCCTCTGATGTTGGTAAATTTATCAGGACGGGTGGCGTTGAATGGCAAGAGCTCCAGATGAGAACTTCTCCGGAATTTTACAATATTCAGTTTGATAATTTTGATGTAGCCAAAATTGATATTTATGTTCCGGCTGATACAGAATTTAACGACTTGCAAAGACATTTTGTATTTGGGTTTGCTGATGTGCATACTAGTGCGGAGTGGTGGAACAACCCGGTTCAATTCGTAATGGAAGATGACGAAGTTATCCTTGGTGAATGGCACACTTATGAGTTTGACCTTACAGATGTGAAAGAGCGTGAAGACCTGGATATGATTTACCTTGGTATTGGTGGCGGCGGTCACACTGAAGAGGGAATATTCTATGTACGTAATTTGATTTTTGAATAAAGCTTATTATTAAAGGGGTTGTCCGGCACAAGATCGGACAATCCCTTTTCTTTATCATTTTTACACTATGTTTATATCTCAATCCCGGTTTTTAGTGTTATTTGTTTTTTTCCTGTTTTTTTCCTGTACGGATGATGTGATAGAAGATAAGGGGAATCCTGCCAACCTGAAAGTAGAAGTTACCCTTGCTGATGATGGCAGTGGTGATGTCCTTATAGAGGCCCATGCCGATAATGCTGTAGAGTATCAGTTGTGGATAGGCATGGAAGAAGACCCCATTCAAACCAATACAAGTGGCCTTTTTGAGCATACTTTCATTCAACCCGGTAACTACAGGATTGAAATCAGGGCTTACGGAGCTTCAGGCAGGTATATAAAGGATGAAAGGCAGTTGATGGTTAACATAGGAACCGGAGATGTATCTGCAGAGGATGGCTATATTACTCCTTTGTTTTACGACGACTGGGATTTGGTTTGGAATGATGAGTTTGACGGAAATGCAGTAAACACCGATTACTGGGTGTTTGAAACCGGGGATGGATGTCCAAACCTTTGCGGCTGGGGAAACAATGAATGGCAGTATTACAGAGAACAAAATGCCTGGGTAGAGGATGGTGTATTAACCATCGAAGCAAGAAAGGAAAATGCCGGTAACAGAAATTATACTTCTACCCGGATGAAAACGCAGGGAAAAAGATCTTTTAAATATGGCCGCATTGATATTCGGGCATTGTTGCCAGAAGGACAAGGAATATGGCCAGCACTTTGGATGCTGGGCAATGATATTACATCTGTAGGCTGGCCCAAATGTGGCGAAATTGATATTATGGAAATGATTGGGGGAAGCGAAAGGGAAAACCGTGTGCATGGCACCCTGCATTGGGATGCTAATGGTCATGCCAGTACTGGAGGTAGCTATACATTAAGCGAAGGCACTTTTGCAGAGGAATATCATGTATTTACTATCATCTGGGACGAAAACGCTATTCAATGGTTTGTGAATGATATCAAATTTCATGAAATTGATATTACACCTTCCCATATGACTGAATTTCACCAGGAGTTCTTTTTTATCTTTAATGTGGCAGTGGGTGGCAATTGGCCTGGATATCCCGATGAGACCACCATTTTTCCGCAACAGATGAAGGTGGATTATATTAGAGTATACGAATAGCAGAGGGGGGGAGAATAAAACCCGGACGGCATCCAAAAAAGCAAGGAAGACAACTACCGTCCGGGGTTTTATTACAGATTTATATTCGACCAACTTATATTATGAAGTTTGGGTAAAACCCAGTAATTATAGAAGTTGTATTGTGTAGCATTTGCTCACACAAAACAGACCAGGAAAATAATTATATACTTATATAAAACTAAAACAAAATGAAGAAACCAATTTTGTGCATTCTGTTTCTTTTTGCTGGGATGTCTATGGCTGCTTTGGTCCAGGGGCAAACCCTAAGGGGTGTGGTTAGTGATCACATGAGCGAAGAAACGCTTCCCGGTGCCAATGTTATCATTGAAGCAACTCAGCAGGGAACAATAACAGACATGGATGGTGAATATCAACTGGATCTTTCACCAGGTACCCACATTGTTACTTTTCGGTTTGTTGGTTATATGACCGAAGAAATTGAAGTAACACTCTCAGAAGGAGAGACACTTACACGCAATATTGAAATGCACCCCGATATTGTTACTTTTGATGAGTTTGTGGTGGTGGGTTATGGTACACAGAAAAAAAGGGTTGCCACAGGAGCCATCGCCAGTGTTAGTGCCGACGAAATCGCTGAAGCCCCGATTTTAAGGGTTGAGCAGGCATTGCAGGGTCGTACATCCGGTGTGCAGGTAACCAACTTATCCGGACAGCCCGGAGAAGCGCCAACGGTCAGGATTCGTGGTGCCGGAACAACTGGTAACGCCGAACCTCTCTATGTTGTAGACGGTATGGCTGTTGAAGGGATTGACTTCCTGAACCCCGGCGATATTGAGTCTGTTGATGTATTGAAAGATGCTGCATCTGCCGCTATCTATGGTGCCAGAGCTGCAAACGGAGTGGTTTTGATAACCACCAAAAGCGGCGAACGCGACAGGATGAATGTTACTTACTCTGCTTACCAGGGTTTTCAAAACCCCACCCGAACCATTGATATGCTCAATGCCGATCAGTATATAGAACTGATGAATGAAGGAGCAAGAAATGCCGGGCAGAACGAACCTTTTGACGCAAATGAAATTCCTCCCCACGATACCAACTGGCAGGATCACCTTTTCCAGGACAATGCACCCATGATGAATCATGAGGTATCGGTTACCGGAGGCGGAGAAAAATCAACTTACGCCTCTTCTCTCTCTTACTTTTCCCAGGAAGGGATTATCGGAGGAAGCAAATCACAGTTTGACCGTATCAGTGCCAGGTTGAATACCACCCACGAGGTGACCGATTTTTTCAACTTTGGAAACAATCTGGCCTACTCACATATTATCCGGAGGGGAATTGCCAGCAACCAGGCATTCAACAGCGCCTATAACAGTGCTTTGAACCTTGACCCGCTCACCCCTTTGTATGAAGACAATGAAAACCAGCTGAACCAGCCACCATACTCCAACCAACCTGTTGTTACCAACGATGCTGGTGATGTTTATGGAATTTCTGAGCATGTTGGCGCAGAAGTGGTGAACCCCCTGGCGCTTATCGAAACCCAATACCCTGAAACAAGGGTTGATAAGCTTGTGGGTAACGTTTACGGTGAAGTGGAGATGCTGGAGGGGCTGAAGTTCCGTACCAGTGGAGGCATCGACCTTGCCTATGTGCTCTTTGATACACATACTCCGCTGTTTTATCTTAATGATGCACAGCTCAACACGGAGAAAACCAATGTGTCGAAACAGGTTGAAAGGTATTTAACCTGGCAGTTTGAAAATACCTTGTCCTACGACGGGCAAATTGATGATCACACCTTTTCGGGGCTCCTGGGAGTTTCTGCCAGTAAGTCCAACTATGAAGATCTTACCGGCTTTAACTCCATTGTGCCCACACACGACCCCGATAATGTATACCTGAATCTTGCTACAGATACGAACTGGGTTGCTACCGGGGGTGCTGCCCATAATGCCTTGTTATCGCAATTTGCACGGGTTACTTATGATTACCAGAGCAGATATGCCTTTACCGGTATTATCCGCAGAGACGGATCTTCGCGCTTTGGAGCCAACAACAGATACGGTATTTTCCCTTCTGTTGGGGTTTCCTGGGTAGTGAGTGAAGAAAACTTCTTCCCGGCCCTCAACAATATTGATATTGTTAAACTAAGAGGATCATGGGGTGTGAATGGTAACGAACGCATTGGTAACTATCAGTTTATTTCTACCATTGACAGAAGCCGGGGTTATATATTCCAGGGCGGAAGACTTATCGGAGCATCGCCTTCTTACATTGAAAATCCCGATATTCGCTGGGAGGAGTCTGAGCAGCTGGATGTTGCCATGGAATTTGGTGCTTTTGAAAACCGCCTGACCGGTAGCTTTGGATATTACAACAAAACCACAAAAGGCTTGTTGGAACGCATCCCCATACCAGGTCATATTGGCAACACTCCCCCCGTAGACAACGTAGGAAGTGTACAAAACCGCGGTATTGAAATGAACCTGGATTGGCGCCAGATAGAAAGAGATTATAGCTACTCCATTGGTGTAAATGCTTCTTACAACCAGAATGAGATGACGAAAATTGGGAATGAAGAGGGTGTGTTGCCCGGTGCGACCTGGGCCATTGCCGGAATGGTTACCCGCGCGGAAATTGGCCTGCCCATCGCTTATTTCTGGGGTTACAAAACCGACGGTATTTTCCAGAATCGGGCTGAAGTTTTGCAACACCAGAATAGTGAGGGTAAACTGCTTCAACCCGATGCAGAACCCGGTGATGTAAGGTTTGTGGATGTTAACGGTGATGGTGTTATTGACGAAAAAGACCGCACCAAAATTGGTAATCCCACTCCTGACTGGACCTTTGGGCTGAATGCCTCTTTTGACTATCGCCAGTTTGATTTTTCGATGCTGATCATTGGTACCTATGGTAATGATGTCTTCAATGGAATGCAAAGGCAGGATTTGCGCTATACCAACCGCACTGTTGATATGTATGACAGCAGGTGGACAGGAGAAGGTACTTCAAATACAATACCCCGTTATACTTTTAGTGACTCCAATAATAACTACAGGGTATCCGATTTGTATATTGAGGATGGATCTTTTGCCCGGCTCAAAAACATACAGATTGGCTACACCCTTCCCGATGCGTTTTTATCCCGAATCAGGTCTACCAATTGGAGAATTTTTGTTTCTGCTGAAAACCTGCTGACCTTAACCGGATATACCGGGGCTGACCCTGAGATTGGCGCCATGAGCTCATTCGACATTGGTATTGACAGAGGTGTTTATCCTCAGGCCAGGACTTACCGAATCGGAACCACTATTTCATTTTAATTTTAAAGCCAGGCAATTATGAAAAAGTTTATTTTATATATTACAAAAGCGTTAATCTTTACGTTGTTTTTTACCGCATGCAGCGAAGATTTTCTGGATTTGCAACCTCTGGATGAGGAAGTATCATCTAACTTTTACCAAACAGAGGAAGATGCCATGCAGGCTTTGGTGGCAGTTTATGATGTGCTTACCTACCAGTCTGCCCCCGGTGTTTCCTGGGCTCCTTTCATTACCGTTTCCGATATCCTCTCAGATGATGCCTATGCCGGTGGTGCAGATTTCAATGACGGTAAAGATGAGGACGAACTTAACAACTTCAATGTGCAAACCACCAACCCCGTTCCTCATGCCATATGGATCAAAAACTATATTGGCATCTACAGGGCCAACTTGTATCTTGAAGTAATTGATGATATTGATGCCCCTGATAGTTTTAAGGAAAGGACCATCGCCGAAGTAAAATTCCTGCGTGCCTACTTTAATTTTGAGCAGGTGAGGTTTTTCGAAAACATCCCGTTGCTGACCAAAACCATCCGGGGACCATCTGAGTACGACCAGGACCAAAATTCACCCCATGAGGTATACGGACAGATTGCTATGGATTTACTGGAAGCCATTGAAGATTTACCGGAAGAGGTAGTATACAATGAAGGTGGCAGAGCTACCAAGTGGGCTGCGCAGGCGATGCTTGCCCGGGTATATCTTTTTTACAATGGCGTATATGGCCAGGAGATCAATGCAGGCGATGTGGAAGTAAACCGCACACTGGTGCTGGAACACCTGGAAGACCTGATCGCCAACAGCGGGCACGATCTGTTTGACGATTATGGTTTAAATTTCAGCCTTGATGGTGAGTTTGGAGTAGAGTCGGTTTTTGAAATTTCCTATGGTGATACACCCGGTTGGTGGGACTGGGACTACGTTGTGGGTGGACATGGTAACCTTTCAGCCCAAATGCAGGGACCAAGGGTTGCCGGATCCGACAAGTGGAACCGGGGATGGAGTTTTGCCCCAGTGAGCCAAAAGCTGGTGGATGATCTGGAGGATGATCCCCGCTTTGAGCATACCATCCTTACACAAGAGGAGATTGAAGCCGACGGTACACTCTCTGAAGGGTATCAGCATACCGGTTATTTTTCCAATAAATACACTTCCGATGCCGAACACCAGGGATCACAGGGTCAGCTTGAGCTGAACCGTACCTGTAACCACCGGGTCATCCGCTTTTCGGATGTGTTGCTGATGGCTGCAGAGCTGGAAAGCCCCAATGCCCAGGAATATCTTGACCGTGTGAGGGATAGAGTTGGGCTGCCAAGTGTACCTGCTACGCTTGAGAATATATACCATGAAAGGCGCCTGGAGCTTTCTTTGGAAGGTATAAGGTATTATGATGTAATAAGGCGTGGAATGGGTTATGCCGAACAAGAATTGACAAAATCGGGTATCAGTGGACCTAACTATGTTGAAGAACAGCAAACCTATGATGTGACTTTTAATGCGGCCACCCGTGGTTTTCTGCCCATCCCGCAAACAGAAATCGACCTTTCAGCCGGTACGTTTGTGCAAAATGATGGTTATTAAAACTGCTCATCGTTAGAAGAAGGGGCCTGACCTCTGACCTTGAAAGCATTTATGCTGAATGATAGGATGCTTTTATTCAAAATGTTTTCAGGGGCAGGGGGCATGCTTACTGTTCCTTGACTGAAATCAGATTTAATTTTAGCAATTCAATGGAAGATGAAAAGAGGGCTTTTCGCTCTTTTACCTGGGACAGTACACCTTAATCAAAAAAAAACAGGAGATTTCTGGCAAAAATATTTTTAGCAAAATCCTTAAAATAGTCCATAAGGTATCCTATCATATAGATTTACAGCTGTTTATCTAATTGTCGTTTGGGGGTATTATTGAAATTCTACGAGCTAAAGGCCAAAAGACAAAGGATTAAAAATAAAACCGGACCCCTTAAAATGCCAGGGACAAGGATAAGATTCAATGAACCGATAATTAAACTTAAAAGATGAAAGGCTTACCATACAAATTAACAGGAATTCTGCTTCTGGCTTTCGTGCTTTTTTCGTGTGCGGGAAACTACGCTTCTGAATATGAAAAGCAGAGAGACCAAAAAGTTGAAACTCTGCTGCAGGAGATGACCCTGGAAGAAAAGATCGGTCAGCTCATGCAGAAAAACGGAGAATTTCCTCAACTCAGGGAATATATTGAAGATGGCCTGGTTGGCTCCATACTCAACGTGCCTGATCCCAAAAGAGTATATGAACTGCAAAGGTTGGCTGTTGAGGAAAGTCGCCTGGGCATTCCCTTGCTTGTGGGCAGAGATGTGATTCATGGGTTTAAAACCATTTTTCCCATACCGCTGGGCCAGGCAGCCAGCTGGAATGTTGATTTGGTGGAAGATGGAGCACGTATCGCTGCCATTGAAGCTGCATCGCAGGGTATAAACTGGACCTTTGCGCCGATGATTGACGTAACCCGTGACCCCCGCTGGGGAAGGATTGCTGAAAGTTTCGGCGAAGACCCTTTCCTCAATGGTGTTTTTGGGGCCGCTATGGTTCGCGGATTCCAGGGTGATGACCTTTCAAACCCCAATACCATTGCTGCATGTGCCAAGCATTATGCCGCCTACGGATGGGCCGAAGGGGGGCGCGATTACAACACGGCTAACATTCCTGAAAGTGAGTTGCACAATGTGGTGCTTCCCCCTTTCAAAATGATTATTGATGCCGGTGCTGCATCAATCATGACAGCCTTTAACGAAATCAACGGCATACCTGCCACCGGCCATGTCCCTTTGATGCGGGATCTGCTTCGCCAGGAATGGGGGTATGAGGGTGTAGTGCTTAGCGATTGGAGGTCGCTTGAGCAATTGGTGATTCATGGATATTCCCCCAACGAAAAGGAAGCTACTTATGAAGGAATGCAAGCTACCCTGGATATGGAAATGGTTAGCACTGGCTATGAAACCTACCTGCCCGAATTGATTGAGGAAGGCCGTATTGATGAAAGCCAGATTGATGACGCTGTAAGACGGATACTAGGTATGAAGTTCGATCTGGGGTTGTTTGAAAATCCTTATGGATTGGGAGAAGATTTTCCCGAATTGCTTCACCCAAGCCACCTGGAGGCTTCCAGGCAAATGGCCATTGAAAGTGTGGTGATGCTCAAAAATGAAGATGTTCTTCCGGTACCTGAACATGTCAGAAGCATTGCTGTCATCGGCCCTCTGGCCGATGCACCCCATGACCAGATGGGAACCTGGGTGTTTGATGGGGAAAAAGAACATTCGGTTACACCTTTGCAGTCCATCAGGGAGTTCGCTGGCGATAATGGATTGGAAGTATATTATCACCGGGCATTACAACTGAGCAGATCCAAGGAAATCACAAATGCAGATGCCATTTTGCGCGATGTCAATCGTGCGGATATGGTTTTGCTGTTTCTGGGCGAGGAGTCCATCCTTTCCGGTGAGGCACACAGCCTGGCTAATATTGATCTGCAGGGAGCGCAGGAGGAATTGGTTGAACTGGTTTCCGGACCGGGAAAACCTGTGGCGGCCGTGATTATGGCCGGACGACCTGTAACTTTTGAAAAGGCCGAGCCCTATATGGATGCAGTTTTGTATGCCTGGCATCCTGGCACTATGGCCGGACCGGCACTCACGGATATCATCTTCGGAAAAGTATCACCTTCGGGCAAGTTGCCTGTCACTTTCCCCCGTCATGTGGGTCAAATTCCCATATATTACAATCACAAAAACACGGGTAAACCACCCAGCTATGAATCATGGGTACACATTGATGACATTCCCGAGGAGGCGGTTCAGTATTCCCTTGGCAATACGGCACATTACCTGGATTATGGGTTTGAACCCATGTATCCCTTTGGTTTCGGCCTTACCTATTCCAGCTTTGAACTTGAAAATCCGGAACTTGAAAATCCAACCCTTCAGGTGGGAGACACCCTCCGGGCCTCTGTTGTATTGCAAAACACAGGTGATGTTGAGGCAGCTGAAGTGGTTCAGTTATATACACGCCAACTCTTTGGTAGCCTTACCCGCCCTGTAAAAGAGCTCAGGGATTTTAAAAAAATAGTACTGGAGCCTGGCCAATCCAGGGAAGTCGTTTTTGAAATAAACACCCAGGATCTTGGATTTCACAACCCTGACAAGGGGTTTGTCACCGAACCGGGGGACTACCATTTATGGCTGGGTACAGACTCCCGCGACGGGTTGAAAAAAGAATTTGAAATTACCCGGTAAAACAGTGCAAAACTTTAAAAAATGATGACAAAAAAAACATACACCATTTTTATCTCAGTGATTGTCGCCCTGGGAGGATTCCTGCTTGGCTTCGACAGTGCTGTGATTTCAGGGGCCACCCCTTTTTACAGAGAGACCTTCGGATTAGACTCCGGCTCCATGCTTATCGGCTTTTCGGTTAGCTCCCTTATTCTGGGAGCCATACTGGGTAATATTTCTGCCGGCAAGCTGGCCGACCATTTCGGTCGCCGTAAAATCCTGATGGTTACAGCGGTGCTGTTTATGCTCAGCGCCATTACCAGTGCATTGGCTACAGATATTGTGGTTTTTCTCATTGCCCGTGTCATGGGTGGCCTGGGGGTGGGTATGGCCATTTTGGTGGCGCCCATGTACATTGCAGAAATTGCTCCGCGAAAGCTACGGGGTACCCTTGTTACCTTTAACCAGCTTAATATCGTACTGGGCATCTCCATTGCCTATTTTTCTAATTACTATTTTCAGCAAACCATTGCCGATCCTGACCTTAAGTGGCGTATCATGTTGGGTGTAGAGGCTGTTCCGGCACTGATATACCTGGTGCTGCTTTTATTTGTGCCCCGTAGTCCAAGATGGCTGATGCAAAAGGGTTGGGGAGAAGAGGCGATGAAAGTGCTGGTAAGCGTGCATGGTGAGGAGCCTGCCAAAGTGGTGTACAATGAGATTGACCAAAGCCTGAAAGAAGAGATTAACAAGAAAAAAGCACGGTGGTCGGATTTGTTTACCAGGCGTATGAAAATCGTGCTGATTATCGGGTTTGGTATCGCGTTTTTCCAGCAAATCACCGGCATTAATGCCATCTTTTACTATGCTCCCATGATATTTGAAATGGCAGGCGGAGGCAAAGATGCTGCATTTCTGCAGGCTGCCATACTGGGAGTTACCAATGTGGTGATGACGGTTGTGGCCATGTTTCTCATCGATAGCCTGGGGCGGAAACCCCTACTTTATATTGGGGCTTCCGGCATTTGTATTTCACTGGCCATTGTCGGCTTTTCTTTCTTCAATGCCAAATATACCATTGATGAGCAATCGATGCATGCGCTCACGAAAGAGGTGGTAGAGATGGAAGCTGCCCCCGAGCACCTTGAAAACATTCAAAAGGTTGCGCAGTTGCAGGGAATCCCTTTTGAAAACGAGGTGCAGTTTTTTAGCCTGGTAAAAGAGAAAGTTGGCCAAAATACCTATAACAGCTTTAAGGAGATTATTTTAAAACACTCCATTAGTATCAACTCCCTGTGGGTTCTCATAGGATTGCTGATGTTTGTGGCCTCCTTTGCCATTTCCTTGGGGCCGGTTATGTGGACCCTTCTGTCCGAAATTTTTCCCAATAAACTTCGCGGACTTGCCATATCGCTCATGGGGTTTTGGAATTCTATTGTTAGCTTTTCGGTGGCCACCGTTTTTCCGGCACAGCTGGAGTATCTTGGGTCAAGTGCCACCT
>SLQX01000078.1 GCA_007131245.1 Bacteroidales bacterium | reverse complement strand
TCAAAGTCAAAACCCACTGAAAATGCATTGAAGAAGTTATCAGATGATCGCGTATTCAGCCTGTAAAAATATTCTGCATTTAAAGTAACCCAGTTTGTAATTGCCATTCTGCCGCCGGCACCTAATATAAAATAATCATTGGGATCATCGCTTAGCTCAACCAGGTTCCTGTGAACCCATGCCGGGGTGAGCTGAACACTCAGATTCCTTGAAAACTTTCTGGCTATCAGCAACTGGTGGGCAAAGCTTACCCGGTGTGCAAATGTATAATCCCTTTCGGGGAGTTCCCAGCGTTGGCTTTTTATATAGCCCCCCGAGAACCAGGAAACACTAACCAGTATATTATTCATGCCGGTTTGCTGGCGCAAAAGTTTGTACTTAAAAAACCCGTCATAAGTCTTTTCATAGCTGCTGCGACCAACAGAAATTGCCATACGATCGTTTACTCCATATTCAAATCCCAGCCTGATGGTTGCCTGGTCAAGACCCCAAAAGTTATAAGCACCCTGGTTAAGTTTTCCAAAATGGTGGGATATGATAAAAATCAAATCGCCCGGAAACGGATTCTCAACTGACTGACCATTGATAATTCGTGTGGCCAGGAAGGTATTGGTTACAATTTCCTGTTGGGGTTCCTCATCATCTTCTTCCAGCACATCCAGCAGCCCCTGGGCATTAAGTTTGTCTGAAAAAACGAAAGCTGCAAAAAGCAAAGCAATGATAAAATAGTTTCTCATACCTTAATAGACTTTCCAGGTTAATTTTATAGATGTCAAAGGGTTACTTTATTGTCGTGTGAGATTTACATTAACAGTTACCTCGATCTCCTGTGCAATATTCCGGGCAAAGCGCGAAGGAATGGTTATGTTGTAATCTTCGGGTCTGATCACAAACTGGCTTTCACCTTTTACAGTGTCTCCGTTGATACGTAAAACTCCTTGTTCGCTTATAAAATGGGTTGTATCTTTTATCGTAAGATCGCCTTCTACGGCAACCTCATACTCTCCGCTGCTGTTAAAATCTATCTGCCCAATCTCAATTATCTGTCCCTCAAATGTTGCGTTGGGATATTTATGAGATTCCACAAAATTATCATTGAAGTGTTGTTGCATCAGTGATTTTTCAAAAGAAAAAGAGCGCATAACGACTCTGAATACAAACTCGCCTGTTTCAGCATCCAAAGCACTGCTTACCTGTCGATTCACGGCTTCGATGTTTTCTAGGGGAGCTTCTGAGAAAAACCTGATGGTACCGTTACGGGTAACAAAGGTTTGAGCCACAGATTCAAAAACCAGAAAAAGCAAGCCCGTCAGAAACAATAATCTGAAGTTGTTCATGGATTGTTACTTTTAGGGTTAATAGAAAACACTCATTCCAATGGTAATAAACCTTATGGAAATGAGCAGTACTCCATAATTACATCACTGTCGGAGAAGCCTGCACAGAAACCTTTGATAGTAACACTATCGCCGGTTTGTAAACTGAGCGCTTTTTCATGATGATTTTCAAGCATTGTGCATCTCACGCCTTCCAAACCAAAAAACCCTTCCGAAAAAGCAAATACTGCGATAACCATATCATCTACCTTTTCCACATCATCAACCTCTCCTGTTAATTGCAGCACTTTGCCATTATATAGTGACTCAGCATCTTCACGATCAGATTTGAAGGCCATATAAAGTTCTTCTGCCGTTAGTTCAACATCAGGAGATGCCCTTTCGTAATCTTTGTGAGGTTTATTATATACGAAAATGTAAACAAGAACTCCGGCAGCCAGAATTAATAGGGCAATAGCAATTATAAATTTCAGCCATGTTTTCATAATCTTACCAATTATAAAATCATTTCTTATACAAGATAGTAATAATTGACCTTAAATTCAATTATTAAGGGCTCCATCTTCAACCCATGCCTGAATCTTTAACCGGGTACACTCCTGCAATTGTGACTGACCCTGGGGCATTGGTGAATAACCTGATTCATGATTTATTGCACCAACAAGCCTGCCATCAAGCGCAACAACTTTAAGCCCTTCGTAAGTTTCTGTAATAATTCCTGCTGAAGGGGCTTCGGCACTGTGACATGAGTTGCAAAACGTTTGCAGGGTAGGTGCAATAAAACCGGCATAGCTAACATCTGTAGTATCGCAAATATCACCGAAGAGGTCTTCTTCATTGTCAGATGAACAAGAACCCAGTGCTACAAACAGGATAACTATTAAAAATGGCAAAACCACTGTTTTATTTCTTTGCTGTTTGGTCATATCCATTGGTTTTAGTTTTTTAATTGAATCTGAATCAAGTAAAAGTGCAATATATAAATTTTTTAACCCGGTTTCATGAATTACAACAATACAAAGAGTTCAAAATGACTAATTTAAAAAGATTATAAACAATTTGTTTCTTCAAATTGCAGGATGAAAGTATGTTAAGGCACAATAGATTCAGGGTGCTTCATAAAAAAACCAGGGAATTCCTGAACCCCTTTGTTTAAGGGTGATTGCCAAAGAGTACCGGACGCAGCAGGTTGTGATGCCCTGGTGAGGTTTCAATTCCGGGAAAAGTTTTTTCAGATGTTTGTGGGTGGTAATAGAGTTGACGATAAGGGGGGTTTTTTATAAGGGTATGAGTAAGAAAATATTAATGGATGGCAAATACCCATATTCTAAATAATAGTCGTTCAATTCTTTGTCAACCATATTATTTAAACTGGACGAATCACAACAACCAGCCACCCCACTATATTTTGCAGAAACGTTACTCTTTGAGTAAAATGTTTTCTGAAGAGAGAACTCCAGGAGTAGCTCAACCTTTGAATTGTCAAATCCAAATTTACGACCAAATAATAATCCGGCATTTGAGAGGTGTGACTGAACTCTTAAGGGGGATGAGTTGACGCCAGGGGGCATTCTCACTCCATAATAACTCTCAATGGCATTTTTGGGGGTTTCTCGTGCAACCAGGGTATAAGAGGAGTAGGTTATGCCCGCATAGTAGCTGTTAAAGTTATATTTTATGGATGGCTGAACGATAAGTCCATAATCAAAGGCTTCTCCAATAGTGTTGACCAGGACTTCATTGGTTCCAAACTTTTTTAGCACTTGCAAAATAGCTTGGTCGTATGGCCTTGTTAACACACCAGCCTGCATATTTAGCGCCACCTTGTTTTTTGTTTCATAATTATACCCTACAGAGTACATCAGTGGAACCTGTGTTCCAATCTGAAAGCTGGATGTCTGAGTATATCCGGTTTTGCTGAGCAAGAGCAATAACAGTATTGCCAATTTGTATTTGTGTTTCATGTTTAATGACTTTAGTGACAAGTTTTGCCAGCGTAATTTATGCTACGTGCCAGGCAACGGTTTTTAAGATTCGTTGTAGTGTATTCTATAACAACGACTCATAACCCTTCTCAAGAGAGGAGTTAAGCAGTCATTAGTTAAATATTAATTTTATGGTTGGTGCTAAATTCTGGTGGGATTCCATTCCTGACATCTGCAATTTCCCCGCCATTTTTTTCAGGCTGGAAACCACATACATACATCGGAGAAGAGTTTTTCCGTCCCCCCCCTGTGTACAATCTTTTGTTTTAATCTCACCTGCACTGCGAATAGCAACCACAATCAGTCTCCCATTCCCGGGAATAAAAAACTTTTGGGTGGAGAGCAACTGATCACCGGCCCCTTTTCACTTTAATCTGTCTTTGCTTTATCTTTGGCTTATAACTTTTGCCTGCAATTTTGTCCGGAAAATCATGTTCGCTATAATGTCTTTTTGTCGCTAATGTTTGTTCTTGTTATACTTTGCTTTTGAGGTAAAGGGGCACAAGATGATTCTGATTCTTTGGTATGAACATGGTTTTTTATATATTGGTGGCTTAAAACGTTTTCTTTTACCCTTAAAAGCACCATTTTTTTATGAGATTTATGAACGCCAGGGGTTCATGAACCAAAAGATGTGAGCTCACGAACATAATTTACAAACGATTTTGCGTAAATTATTCAATCACGCAAACTCATTGGTATAGGGTATATGGTGAGACTAACTTTCAGACCAATCATTTAAATAAATAATATCCACATGAAAAAGCTCAATACAAAAGGCGTCAAATGGCTGAAAGTGATCCATCTTTTTTTTGTAGGGTTGTGGGTAGGAAGTAGTTTTTCTATTGTGCTGTTGATCATCTTCCTGGAGCTTACAGTGCCTGGGGATGTTTACGGGTTTTACCTGGGCATTAAACTAGTTGATGATTTTGTAATCATACCCGGTGCCGTTGGAGCCATGCTTACCGGCCTGGTGTATGGGATATGGACAAAGTGGGGTTTTTTCAAACACAACTGGCTAAAAGTTAAATGGATCTTAAACATAGCCCTGATGCTTACCGGTACTTTTTTGCTGGGGCCAGCCGTCAACCAAAACACGGCTTTGGCCAAAGCCCAAAGGGTGGCCGTTCTGCAGTCAGAGCAATTCATTAACAACCAGCAACTGCTCATTATTCTGGGAACAGCCCAGCTTCTTTTATTACTGTTTATGTTGTTTGTATCCACCTTTAAACCCTGGAAAAAGAAACGGCGGACAGAGCCGGCCTGAAAGGGGATAACTTAATACCCTGGCTGATGCATCAAGAATATAACAAATTAAAGTCCTGATGATTTCCAAAAACAGCTGATTGAATTTTTTTCATGTTTGTCTTGCAACAAACCCTTTTCTGATGTAGGGTTTGTGATCCCCGCCTGATGGCTTGCCACTCCGTATAAAGACCTATTTTTCAGAACCATAATACAAATGAACCAAAAAACAACTATCTTTGAACCCTGAAAAAGCACTCCATTATTATTTAAAACAAAGCCCAATAGCCTTGATGCAAAGATTGGGTTTAACAAAACGTATTCAACAAGCTGGTTTTTTGACCCTAAACAAATACTGCCATGCAAACCAACAGGAGAGATTTTTTGAAAACAATGGGAGTTGCCACGGTATGTGCCTGCACAGGACTGGCAACTCTTAACGGATGTAAAATGATCAGAGGAGTTTCTTCCACAGCTGCTATACCGGTTGATTCTTACCATCTCACAGGGAATGAGCTTACCATTGATCTGAGCAAAGCAGACTGTTTAAAACACCCCGGAGGGGCAGGAAAGCTTTCTCTTGATAATGAAGATGAGGTCAAAGTCATCATTGTACATCATGAACCGGGAAAATACAAGGCATTTTCAGACCATTGCACCCATGGTGGTCGCGAGCTAAATTACAAACACGAGGATAAAATTTTGCAATGCAGCAGCTTTGGAAAGTCCACATTTAAGCTTACCAACGGTCATGTAATAAAAGGTCCGGCCGAGGGGCCTCTTTCAATCTATCCAATCCAGGTTGTTAATACATCATTAAAGCTAACTATTGCCTGAAAATGCACTTCCAGGTTGTACATCCATCCCGGGCGCTGGCTCCCTATATTCAGCATTACTGGATCCTTGAAACAAACAAGAGTGATGGAATCATCCAGGAGAGAGTGGTGCCCACCGGCAATATTGAACTGATGTTTCATTATCGCAACCCTTTTTACTCCCTGTCACAGCGGGGAGAATCCCATATTCAGCCCCGGTCAATGATATCAGGTATTAACCGCTCGTGGTTTGACGTAAGCACAAGTGGCGAATCGGGGGCGTTGGCTGTAACTTTTCGTCCGGGGACAGCTGCTAATTTTTTTAACCTGCCCATGGTGGAGCTTGCAAACAGAAGCATTCACCTTGAAGAGCTCATTAAAAAGGAAATTATCTTTGTTGAAGAACAGCTGGCAGAAGCGTTTTCCTTACAGGCTCGCATCCAAATTGTTGAACAATTCCTGATGAAAAGGTTTTGCCCGGTTGCTGCCTGCGATACTAACCTCATTAAGCAAGGGATTCGGTTGATCGAAAACCACAAAGGACAAATCAGGGCAGATAAATTAGCACAAAACCTTTTTGTTACTCCCAAAACCCTCGAAAGAAAATTTGCCCGCATGGTTGGGAATACCCCCAAACAATTTATCAAAATCATTCGCTTCCACCATGTTATGACAAAGCTTACCGCAACTCAACCGGGGATGCTCACCCAACATGCCCTTGAAAACGGGTATTTCGACCAGGCCCATTTTATCAGAGACTTCAAAGCCTATTCAGGCTATACTCCCAAAGAGCTTCTTTCTCTAACATCGCAATCCTAAGCACCGTGCTCCTTTAACACCCATCGTGCATTAAGAGGCTGACAAGGCTACAACTTAGCCGGCTTTTTATCCCGTCAGAAAAGCTGTTGCCTGCACATCTGACCATACGCTGGATGGTTAAAAACACCTGGTATGTCACTCCCCGTATTCTTACCATATCTACACGCTGAGATTGAAACACTCCCAGTATTATCATTTAAAAAAAGAGGCAGGCACGATATTTCAGGGTGTTCTTTTTGTCGGTTTTTTACAATTTTATGGATTCATGCATCCCTACTTTTGTCCGGTAATTCATAACCATAAATTTCATGAAAATGGCACCAGAAATTTTTTTCAAAAACATTTCAAAAAAGTACCCCAGCGGCACGGAGGCACTAAAGGGAGTCAATCTTGAGGTGAATAAAGGCGAACTCTTTTCGCTGTTGGGACCCAATGGCGCCGGGAAATCCACCCTGGTAAAAATAGCAACGACCCTGATCAAAAAAGACAGCGGAGAGTTTCTTATTGGAGAAAGGAACCCAGACCATGACCCCAAAAGCATCAGGCAATATATTGGAGTAGCCCTGCAGGATAATGAACTCGATCCCTCAGAAAATGCAGAAAGTTTGCTCAGGTTTCAGGGCCGTTTGTTTGGGCTGTCTAAAGCACAGGCAATGCAAAGGGCCGATGAGCTCATTCACACATTCGAAATAGATGCAGAACGAACAAAAAAAAGCCATACCCTGTCAGGTGGTAACAAACGCCGTCTGCACTGTGCATTGGCATTGGTTCACAAGCCCCGGCTGCTCTTTCTGGATGAGCCAACCACAGGCATGGACCCCGAAGCAAGAGACAGGTTCTGGCAAACAATCAGCAGGCTGAATAAAAAGGAAGGGGTTACAGTATTCCTTACAACCCAATACCTGGAAGAAGCAGATAAACATGCTACCCAAATGGCAATGATCATGGAGGGCGCCATTCGGTATGTCGGCTCTGTGAAAAATTTTAAGCAGCGGGTAAATGCAGAAAAGCATGGTACACTTGAAGAAAGCTACCTTGCCTATGTAAAGCAAACCCAGGAGCATGAGGCTATGTTTGTTTAATCAGCAGACTGCACCATCCCGACCATTCACCCTTTCTGCCACCTTTTATTTCATCCCTGAAGCCGGAGCACCTCCGCGGAAGTGCCCGAAAATCCTTTACTATTCAACTTTAAAACGTAAAAAAAATGAAAACATCAAATACCTTACTAATCACACGTAGCATCCTCAAGCTGGTAAAGCAACCCACAGCACCCGTTCTGGGTTTTATTATGAGCCTGTTTTTCCTGATTGTTTACAATGCTGGTATAGGAGGCATTGGATACCTGGATGCTTTCGGTGAAAAAGGCTACCTGGCCTTTATTTTTCCTATTACTATTATTTCGTTGGCTATGGGCTCATCATCGGGAGCCGGACAAACCCTGTATGCCGATATGCAGTCAGGGTATTTCAGACGAATGTATCTGTCGCCTGCTTCACGCCGGATGTTGGTATTGGCTCCTATGCTGGCCGATACGCTCTCCTCGGTATTTCTTACAGGAATGTTACTGGCAATAGGCGTATTGTTTGGTTTACCTTTTCAATTCGGGCTACTGTCGGCTTCAGGGGTTTTATTGCTCTCCATGCTCTGGGCAATTACACTCTGCGGTTTTTCCGCCGGAGTTATGCTTCGCACAGGAAAGCATCAGAGTGCAGCCATCATTACCAATGCTGTTTTCCCTTTGTTGTTTTTAAGCACTACTTTTTTACCTCGTGAGTTAATCATCTCCCAATGGCTGATTTCAGTATCCTGGGCCAATCCGGTAACCTATGTGCTGGAGGCGAACCGGTACCTTTTGGGAGGCACTGCATCCCGGGAGTTATTTCTGCTTGGATTACTGATACTTACTGTCACCGCACTTACATCTTCTGTTTTTGCTTTTAATAGTGCCGGGCGGATAAAGGTTTGACAAAACCCACACAGATTCTTAGTGCTACATGCCAGCTTCCTGCCCAATATCAACTGCCTGGAAGCTGGTTTTTCCTGAAACTTCATGAAACCCAACCTCCATAAAAAATCAATCAGGTTTTTTCACTTTAACTCGTGGTCTGAATTTTAGGAGTATTATAATTGGCTAACTGTGTGTCCCGCCTTATGCAGGGGAACTCCCCAAAAGACCCTTAAAACACTGGATCAATGTTACTTAAACAAACAGTTATCTTCGTCTGTGTTTAAGTTTAATCGTAACGCTCATTTGGGGTTGTCATAATATTTTCCATTTCAGAAATACCTTTCGCTTACTGTAAAACGACAGCATTAAATGATATTTACTGTTGTTTTAAGTACTTCACCATCATCAGGCTTATTTTTTTCAACGTTTCGTCCCTGGGAGCAAGGAGCTGTTTAGTCACTAAGTTAACACAAAACATTGAATTGATATTTGCTGATAAGAAAAAACGGCCAGCAGACCTGGCCAAGTTGTGGAGTATTCACCATCCTTTGAATTAGCCTATGCTTCCAGGCGGGTTATCTTTGTTGGCATGTTTTTTTTTAACAGAGTAAGTATCCGGTTAAATCAGTACCTGAATAATGAATACATAAGGTAGGCGGCAAAATATTTTTTACGATAACAAAAAATAGCTGGCTTCCGGCATCCTGATTGGCCTTGATTTTCAAGGTTTTTCAGGGTTCCAAAAACCAGCCACCCTGCTGTAAACAGCATGTGTTATTTTAAAAAATCAAACTAATCCCTGTTAATCGCCCAAAGTGTGACACCGGCAATAGCTATGAGGCCACCCAACAAAACGGAGGCATTAATGGTTCTTTGTACTTTCTTAGCTTTCTTTAATTGCTTGGAGCCTAATCCCTTATCCTCAATAAAGTCTTCAAGTTTTTTAATTCTTGCTTCATACTCTTCTCTAATATCCATAGCATTAAAAATTATAGGTTTAACTTAAACTACTAACATTAACATAAACGCATAGAATGTAAAATTGTTTATACAGGAAAGTCTACTATGCCTATAATCCTTCGGGGTAAAACATACTTTCCCAACCCTTTCCATTTCATCATACCAGTTGGAGGTTTTACATCCAGGAAAATGGCAAGACCAGGTGCAAGGAAAATTTCCCTTTTTCTCGTCAAAGCAATGGGCAAAGTGTTTCGTGGTATTTTTTAACCGACGGGCTCGTGTCTTATTACAAGCAAGGTAAAATTACCGGGCACCAGAACTGGGTTGAAAGCAAAAAAACTTCTGTATCAATTATGTTAATAAGAGGCGCTTACTAAAAATCACAAGTAAACCCCAACAAGTGCGCCAGCCTATAGATCACTTCATACACCATACTGTTACAATCAACCATGAGTGATGTACAGATGGGGTTGAATATATCAGCAGGCAATAAACGGGTCTTACCTTGCCTGCCAACAGAGAAAACCTTGCCTGAACAAAAGGTGGATTCTAAACCGGCTATACAACCAGAAAAAAATGCGGTCACGGGTCATTTTATTAGAACACAAACCATCTTTGCCGATATTATTTGTATATTTGACCGTGTTTTTAGACTGCCTTTGGATTGATCAGCCTTTTTATCCGGATGATAAAAACCTTTCCGGGTTTTGATATCCATCCGCTAGCAACGTTGAACAATGCCAACCAAACAGTAGATATCAATCCTTTTTTAAATGTATACCACAATGAAAAAACTGCTGTTTGTTTTACTTTTTCTCTTGCCCCTAATTGCCTTGTCACAAACCTATAAAAAGATTAGTGAAACAAAATCAGTGATTAGGAAGGATATAGATGAGGACGGACAACATTATATCGACCTGTTAGACCTGATGGGTGATATATTCTTTGCCCGGTATTACTTCATGGATGACAACCCTGAAACATTAACCCACAAAAACATGCTGTTTTTTGATAAAGATTACGGCCCTGAAATCATCAAAAACCTGGATGAGTCCTATGTCAGACTCAATGATTCGACATGGATAAATTCCATGGAAGGGGTCATAATTGAATACGTATCCAAAGAAAGTGTGCATCACATTATTATTGAAGACCTATAAGAATTTTTCCGGGTCTGGGTGGTGGTATACTCAAACTGGCAAAGCCATCCACAGTACACATTCTGAATTTTTCAATGAACTTGCTTTTACCGCTTGTTTATAAAGCTGAAACAGGAGCCAGTGGATACCTGGATGCGTTTGGGTAAATACGTAATCTTACCATTATTTCACCACTACCATTATATAGATGGTTGTGGGCTCATCATCGGGAAACTACAATATAATTTAACTCCGATGAGCCAAAAACAAATATTTACTTGTATATATGTTTTAGCGTAGTCCGCGTCTGCGCTACTTTTTAGGTTTCAAATCTAAGCTATTTTCCAAAGGATTTACACCTGCTTTCGCAACCCTCATAACAACAACAGTCAAATACAAATACTTTATATTAATATTACTTACTGTTTTATTTATTAATTAACAATTTAAATACGATGAAACATTTCTTATATCTGGTGCTTCTGCTTTCTTTATTGTTTCCCCATGCCAGGACACTGCAGGGCCAGGTCCATGAGCAGGACTCACTGGCCCTGGTGGCTCTTTACAATGCAACCGGGGGTGAAGGATGGATGACAGGCTGGGGGTGGATCAGGCAAAACAGGCCTGTGAGTACCTGGAGTGGTATTACCACCGAAACGATTGATGGCCAGGGGTTGCGGGTCACCAAAATAAAACTTTACAACAACCGAATGACAGGACAACTTCCTGAAGAACTGGGAGACATTACCTTTCTGAGGGAAATCATACTCAATAGCAATAAAATTTCAGGGCCCATTCCAGACAGTTTTCGCAATCTTATACATCTGGAAAACCTGTCTCTTACCGAAAATGAGTTTTCCGGGCCATTGCCCGGGTTTATCAGCGAGCTGGAAAAACTCGAAATCATTGGTCTGGGCATCAACCAGTTCACAGGTTCATTACCATCTTCATGGTCAAACCTAAAAAACCTGCGTGATCTTTATGTACAGAACAACCAGCTCACGGGCGAGCTCCCTGCTTCCTGGGGGGAGCTGTCAAACCTGGAAAATCTGGGGTTAAACTCCAACAACTTTACAGGGCCATTTCCAGCCCAATGGGGACAACTGAGCCGTTTAAAAACCCTGTATGCATGGGATAATGCCATAAGCGACACCCTGCCCGGCGAAATATCAGGCATGCAATCTTTAGAAATACTCGAGGTTTCGGGTAATAACATGGAGGGCCCTCTGCCCGATTCTATGGCAAAATTGAAAAACCTGAAGGAGCTTTATTTGGGACACAATTCCTGGGGGCCTGATTTTCCGCGTGCAATATTACAGATGAAAGGCCTTGAAATACTTTACTATAATGGTACCGGCTTAACTTCCGTTCCACCGGAGATAGTCAACCTGGTAAATCTAAAGGGTCTTTCCCTAAACCATAATCCCATAGGGGGAACATTCCCAGGTTTTCTTACAAAACTTACAGGGCTGGAGTTCCTGTATTTATACAATACGGGTCTGGAGGGAGAAATCCCTGAAGACCTTTTTCAACTTACAAACCTTGAAAGCCTGGCTTTGGGTGAAAATCGTTTAACCGGAGTAGTGCCGCAGGGTGTCAAACAGCTAAAAAACCTCAAAGAATTTCTTGTGAACGATAATAAACTAACAGGATTTCCTGTTCTGGAGGAAGGAGATTTTCCATACAGGCCTGATTTCAGGCTGGAAGGGAACTATTTCCATCTGGATGTGTTTGAAAACATCGCAAACAGCGGCTATACATTCACCAACGCCCAACAAAGACCTTTGCCTCTTCTTGCTGATCAGAAGGTAAAGTTGGGAGACAGCTTAAAACTGATGCCTGAGCTGAGGGGCGAAGAGGTAGCTTTTCAGTGGTATAAAGATGAAAACCCCATTCCCGGGGCCAACCAACCCTACCTCGAACTATACAACATACAGCCCGAAGATGCAGGTAGATATGTTCTGGTTGCTAATCTGCAAAATATCAGCGAAGCAAAGCTCAAAACAGTACCTGTAAGTGTTGATGTTGAATAGGGGCAGAATAGTGTAAAAAGGGATGATACAATGGGCCGGGCGGAACAGTACCCCGGGTATAGCCCGGCCGACCCCACTGTTGATCCGGATAAAAATAATCCGGCATAGAATTTCGTTAATTTTTAAGAGGCTTTAAACAAAGACTCAAAATTTCCCATTACATTTGTATGTAGTGTCTGTATTGTCATTGTGTCATCATGAAAATACAGACGATGCTCCCGACAGATAGTAACAGCCGGCATAAAAAACATTCAACCCTAGTTTTTAAATCCCTTTAACACAACACCTCTTATGAAAACAACCGCTTACAAATATTTTCTCCAACTGACAGTACTGTTTATTGCAGGCTCATTGATTTTTTCATCCTGCACCAAAGACGAGGAAGAAGATGATATCCTTTTTAAACAGGAAAATGAAGACTTTTACGAATTTATGTTGCAGTGGTATTACTGGAACGAAGAGATTCCCAACATCAACCCTTCAGAGCTTTCCGACATGCACCATGTGTTGGAGGAAATCAAGTACAAAGAGTTAGACAGGTGGAGCTATATAACGGATCTGCAGGAGTTTTTAGCCTATTTTGAGGAGTCCAAAATGATTGGTTATGGCTTTGGCTCAGCCTGGGATGGTGACGACAATCTTCGCATTTCCTTTGTTTTTAACACCACCTCCATGTATGATGAGGGAGTACGCCGAAGCTGGATCATTGAACAAATCAATGGAACAACAGTGAGTCCCGGCACCAACATCAACCAGTTACTGGGACCCAACGAACCTGGTATTGAAAACACTTTTACCTTTCGCAAGCCCGACGGAACAACTGTTGACCTGCAGGTACAAAAAGAGGAGGTTGTTATGAACTCTATCCTGCATTACGACATAATTGAGCTGGATGACTTAAATGTGGGATACCTTGTTCTTCAGGGCTTCACAACCCCTACCAAAGATGAGCTGAACGAGGTTTTTGAGGAGTTTGCAGCACAGGGGGTTGATGAGCTGATTCTTGATATGCGCTACAATGGTGGCGGGCAAACGAGTATTGCCAACCACATTTCCAGCATGATAGCGGGCTCGGCTGTTAGTGGTGAACCTTTTGCCATATTCCGTTATAACGACTTACAGGCAGCAGATAATGACAAAACTGAAAATTTTGTACAGGTAGATCATACCCTTGACCTCGACCGGCTGGTCGCCATAGCCACAAATTCCACAGCCTCAGCCAGCGAAATGGTCATCAACGGACTTCTCCCTTTTATGGATGTTACCATTGTGGGAGACGACACCTATGGCAAACCCATGGGTGCGAATGCTTTTAACTACAACAACGAGTATGCGCTTGTCCCCATTACCTTTAAGATTGCCAACGCCAATGATGAAGGAGATTACTTTGATGGTCTACCGGTAGATGTACCAGCCGGAGACGACCTAAGCCGCATGTTCGGGGATCCGCAAGAAACCTCACTACAGCAGGCTTTGTTTTTTATCCAGACCGGCTCTACCAAGGGGGCACCGGTGCACGTTCCCGTTTACAAGCAGCCGGTTGAGCAAATGACAGGCTTGCAAAGGATCATTGGAGCATTTTAAAAATTCCCTGCCTGCATAACTTGTGAACCTTTTTTTAATGAATGAACTCAAAAGGAAGGTTAGCTTTTGTGGTTTGACAACATCAACCAATTCAGCGGCGTTAGGTTACTTTTTTAGTTTTTCCAAAATTCCGGTGGTTGAATAGCCCTTTAGGAAGTCAATGGTGACAATTTCTCCCCCATTGGCTTTCACAATATCGTATCCAACAATATCTTCAGTACGGTAGTCACTCCCTTTTACGAGGATATCGGGCTGTACTTTTTTGATGAGTTCATAGGGGGTATCCTCATCAAACAACACCACAGCCGATACAAAAAATAAGGAGGCAAGCAGTCTGGCACGTGCCAGCTCATCGTTCACCGGCCTGCCCTGGCCTTTGAGCTTTCTAACAGACGAATCAGTGTTCAGCCCCAAAATCAGGACATCACCCAAATCGGCGGCCTTAGATAAATAATCCACATGGCCAAGATGAACAATGTCAAAACAGCCGTTGGTGAAAACTACTTTTTTCCCGTGGAACTTCCAGTAAGCCAGCGCAGGTGAAAGTGCTTCGCGGGCAATAATTTTTTTTTCAATTATTTCCAGATTTCTCATTTGAAAAAGTTTGGTTCGTTTTAACGGAGTATGGATCTCGTTGACCATTTAACCCGGTAATGGAAGAACGTATGATTTTCCCTGCCCTGTTTTATAGCTCTTCGGCTTCTGTCTCCTCCTGATCATGCGGATTAATATTCTTTATTTTTAAAGAAAGCATTATCCAGGAAATGACACCCAGCAATACAATTATAACCATTTGGGAAGCATGGGCAATATATGCATAAGAGGTGGCAGATTCGCGCACAATACCAAAAAGTTCGTTAAGGGTGGTTATAACAATGAAGTGGTATGTCCCTACCCCGCCAGGGACGGGTGCCACAACACCCAGGCTGCCCAGGGCAAGCACGGTAAACCCATCCACCACACCAAGAACCGAGGTGGCTTCCAGGGCAAAAAAACAAAAGTATACGGTGAAAAAATACAAGGTCCAAATCACCACCGAATACACCAGGAAAAGAGTTCTGTTTTTTACATGAAGCAATGAAACCACCCCTTTCCAAAAACCTATCAAATGTCTTTTCACCTTTGCCCTTAACCCTTGCCTGTGGGGGCTGACCTCCCTGAAGGTTTTCAACAAATAAAGCATCAAAGCCAGTGCCAGCAGGCCTGCCGGCAGTATTACCCACATGTAACCCTCCAATGTGGCAAGCAACGGGTTAAAAATATAGGTGCTCAAAAAATCATTGAGCAAAGAGAGTTGAAATATTACCGTAATAAAAATCAGGACAAGCAACCAAATCATATCAAAAACCCTTTCGGCAACCACAGTACCCACCAGGGCATTGAACGGAGCCCTGGAATAGCTGGCCAGTGTTCCGCAACGTGTTATCTCTCCCAGGCGCGGCACCACAAGGTTGGCCAGGTAGCCAGTCATTTGGGCGTAGAAAATCGTTGAAGTTTTCGGGTGATGACCCAGGGAGTTGATAAGTAACTTCCAGCGCAAGGCCCTTACCCAGTGGCTGAGAATACCTGCCAAAATAGACAACAATACCCACAGGAAGTTGGCTTCTGTAAACTCCTTCCAAATCCGTTCCACATCCTGGTTTCTTGTAATTAACCAAAGTACGGCCACCCCCAGCAGGGCAAACAAAAGCACCTTTACATGTCTTTTCAGCTTTAAATACAAAACATATCGCTTTTAGGATAATTACAAGGCTTCAAAGCATGCAAAGATATGACAAAAACGTTGGATTATATTTCATTATTTTCACCGGGAAAGATGATTTTAGGTTGGAATGTTTTGGCCTTTTCTGCTTCCATCAAAGCATAGGATATAATGATTACGATATCCCCTTTTTGAGCTTTCCGGGCTGCCGGGCCATTGAGGCAAATCACACCACTTCCCCGTTTACCTTTTATCACATAGGTTTCCAGTCTCTCACCATTGTTGATATTCACAACCTGCACCTTTTCATTTTCGATGATGCCCACTGCATCCATCAAATCTTCATCAACGGTAATACTGCCCACATAATGCAAGTCGGCCTGGGTAACAACAACACGATGAATTTTAGATTTTAATACTTCGATAAACATGGAGTGATTTCCTTAGGTGTACTTTTTTGATTATTAATTGGCAAGTCGCAAAAATGCCTTTGGAACAACAGAACTAAAAGCTTTCAATGGATGCTTTTACCGCCACAAAGTTACAACTTTAAAAAGATATTATCAATCAACCTCACCTCGCCCATATGCACAGCGATGCATGCCACCACGGGTTCTTCAGGCTTTGATTTTCCGATGAATTGCAATGACCGGCTATGGCAAATTTCAAAGTACTCGAGCCTCATCTGTGGGTTTTGGTTAATGGTATCTGCAACAAAATCCCGGACCTCCTGCACCGGTTTGGTTTTATAGAGCTCTGATGCTTTTTTCAATGCACGGTAGATGAGAGGCGCATGTTGGCGCTGCTCCTCAGTTAGGCGAACATTACGCGAACTCATTGCAAGACCGTCTGCCTCCCTTATCGTAGGGCATGCCACGATGTTAAGGTCCAGGTTTTCCATTTTAACCAGCTCACGGATAATGGCAAGTTGTTGAAAATCTTTTTGTCCGAAATAAGCGCTATGGGGCAAAACAAAATCAAACAGTTTTTTGACCACGATGGCCACCCCATTGAAATGCCCTGAACGATAGCGTCCTTCCATAACCTTGTCCAGCATTCCAAAGTCATAGGTTTTTGTAACGGGCTCGGGATACATTTCATCCACATCTGGGGCAAAAACCGTGTTACACCCTACAGAACTCAACAGTTGCAAATCCTTGTCCAGGGTGCGTGGATATTTTTTCAGGTCGTTAAGGTTGTTGAACTGTATGGGGTTGACAAAAATACTACAAACTACAGTGTCATTTTCACCAACGGCCTGTTTAACCAGCTCCAGGTGCCCCTGGTGCAGAGCCCCCATGGTGGGTACAAATCCAATGCTTTTATCTTGTGCACGATTTTTAAGGCTAAAAGCCTGCATACGCTCCACCGTTTTGATAACCTCCATAGCTGTTTTTTTGTATTTGTGGAAAAAAAATCCCGGACACTCCCGGCAAAAGAGCCTAAATTCTTCTTTTTTGGGGTTGCAATAAGGCATGTTTTTTCAACCCAAAAAACATGTTATTATTTAACAGTCAGTATCTTATGCAAATTTACCCAATTTATTCAATTGCGGGCGCAAAGCTAAAATAATAATTTGAATAATCGCAAAAAAAATCGTACCTTTGCAAAGCAATTTACTAACAGTCAATCAAAATATA
>SLQX01000182.1 GCA_007131245.1 Bacteroidales bacterium | reverse complement strand
CAAAGAGGCTTTAGAAATATATAAACCAGGAGTTTATGATATGATACTTATGGATATTCAAATGCCTATAATGGATGGAATTACTGCAACACAAGAACTAAAAAAGAAATACACCGACTTGCCTCCTATTGTTGCTCTGAGTGCAAACGCTTTTGAAGGAGACAGAGAAAAATATATTTCTCAGGGCATGGACGAATACCTGACCAAGCCCATTAAAGGAGATGATTTTAAACTTATGATTGAAAAGGTTATGTAGCACATTTTTCTAAATTGGAGCATAGGAACCTTGCAAAGACACCCTGATTTATGCTTGAATACCATGCAACATATCACCCAGGTTGATGCATGCAAATCACTCCAGCACTCAACCAAACTGTTTTATCCTCTTCCCTAAACCCTGAAACACCAATTATCAATATGGGCAAAATATGGTATTTTTACGGATAAAAGAGGTTTTTTATTGTTTTACTTTTACATCCGGAAAACAAAAACAGGTTGTCTACCCAATCCAGACAACTCAAGGAAATTTTACATGAGAGCACACCCCATAACACTTGCTTTCGACAACCCGCAAACCGAAAAGAGCTACCAGGAAAGCTATTTCCGGGAATCTTTATCTCTAACCAGGCTATCCCTGGCTATTGCAGCTGCACTTTATGCCCTTTTCGGCTTACTGGACTATGTGGCTAACATTCCCCACTTACATTTTTTCCTCATCCTCCGGTTTGTATTTGTTGTGCCATTGCTGCTTTTCATCATCGGTTTTTCCTATAGCAGATATTTTTACCGGTACTGGCAAAGCTTATTATTTACTGCCTTCGTAGTTGCAGGCACAGGCATCAGCCTGATGATAGTACTATACCCTGAAAATGCATCCTATTTTGGGGGGTTAATGCTTATTTTTTTGGCAGGCTATTCCTTTATCCGTTTGCGATTTTTAAAAGCAACCCTGGCAGGCTGGATAACACTTTTGATTTTTAACATTCTGGCAGCTTATCATATGCCACATGGAGGTATCTTGCTCATTTCCTACAACTTCTTTTATGTCTCAGCCAATATCATCGGTATGGCGGTCGTTTACCATTTTGAAACCAACAGCCGTAAAAATTTTATCCTCAACCAGCAGCTTATTGATAAAAGCAAGGAACTTGAAGAAGTAAATAAAAGCCTGGAAGACAGGGTGGAGAAGCGCACGAAAGATTTGACAGAGAGCCGGGAAAGATTCAAAAACCTTACGGAGCTCTTGCCTGTAATGGTTTATGAGACCAACACTGAGGGAGTTATTACCTATGCCAATCAGGAAGCCTTCAGACAACTTGGGTACGAAAAAGAGGAGTTGCTGTCGGGCAGTAAAAACGTATTGCATTTGGTTACAGAAGAATACCAGCAACAGGCCCGGAAAGATTTTCTCCGCTCCCTTAACCACCCTGATATTGTTACCGGAGAGTATGCGGTGGTTAGGAAGGATGGTACAACCTTTCCTGTCGTCGACTATTCCAATCCGGTTTTTGTCAATGGGAGGGTTGCAGGATTGAGAAGCGTTGCCGTTAACCTGTCAGAACAAAAAACCAATGAAAAACTTCGTACCGAAGTGGAGGTGGCCCAAAAAAGTGCAAACTTCAAACAAAACTTTCTGGCCAATATGAGCCACGAAATACGCACACCGCTCACCGGAATAATGGGAATGGTTGATTTGCTGAGCCAAACTTCTATAAATGACACACAGCGGGATTATATTCAAACGATCTCTTTGTCCTGCAAAAATCTTCGCGAAATAATAGACCAGGTTTTATGTTTCTCAAAAATTGAATCTGGTAAAAGTACCCTGAAAAAAGAAACCTTTGAAACAATCAACCTTTGTTACAAAGCCCAAAGATTTTTTGAAAGTATTGGCAGCCATAATGTCAGGTTTTCCTTTAACCACGACCTTGCCATCCCAAAATACATTTACGGCGATGAAGGAAAGTTAACACAAGTGGTTAACAATCTTATGTCCAATGCCGTGAAGTTTACTCCGTCAGGATCCATTACACTGGAAACAAAGCTGCATGACTATGATAAAGCGACTAAGGAAGTTGTAATCAAAGTATCATTGACCGATACAGGCCGGGGCATTCACCCCTCGATGCAGGAAAAGCTTTTCAAACCCTTCTCGCAGCTGGAAGAAAGCGTAATCAGGGGTAATGAGGGGACAGGCCTGGGCTTGTCCATTTGTAAAAACCTGGCAGCACTTCATGGGGGAGACATTGGGCTGGAAAGTGCTTTTGAAAAAGGAAGTACTTTTTGGTTTACCTTTAAGGCTGAAGCAGTAGATGAAGATTCGATCAACCTTAAAAAGTACAATAAAGCACACACGCCTTTACCCAACAAGCTCAAAATCCTGCTGGCCGAGGATAAAAAAATCAACCAGAAAGTAATCAGGCTCATGCTCAACTCCCTGGGGCATGAAGTAGTGGTGGCAGAAAACGGCGAAGAAGCCATGGAAATGTTTGACCCCAGGTTGTTTGACCTCGTTCTCATGGATATTCAAATGCCCGTTATGGATGGGCTCACAGCTACCCGTAACCTGAAAAAAATGTACAAAAACCTCCCGCCCATTGTAGGGCTAAGTGCTAATGCTTTCGAAGGAGATCGTGAAAAGTATATGGATACTGGTATGGATGAATACGTAAACAAACCCGTCACAACCAATGACTTTATAAATCTGGTGGAAAGACTGTTCCCGGAGAGAGCATAGGCAAAAAAAGGGGGTGAAACATTTGTGTTCTTATAAAAAGCAATATAGGCCAGGGGAGGGGAAGAACTACAAAATAATACCGGCCAGGGAGGGGCAAAGAATCATATCAGCCACAAATCCACCAGGAAAATTAGTCTATTACTCTTTTACAATAAAAATATCTTCTCCTTCCTTTTTCATAAGATATTTTTCACGTGCATAACGCTCAAGCTCATGGGGGTCATCGCGCAACTTTTCCATGGCAACACTGTCGCGGGCAATTTCAGTGGAATAATACTCTTTTTCTTTTCGCAAATCCTTAATTTCACTTGAAAAGCGATATTGCAGGATGAGGTTGTTTTGATCGAAAAACAAAAACCACACAACAGCTGCTATGAGCACCAGTACATATTTGTTTTTCAGGTATGGGGCAATCTTTTTTAACATGCGGGTGCTTCTTTATGGGGTATATGCAAAGATAAAGTAAATTTATTTTCATGCAAGATCAAAAGTCATGCATACAAAAGGAAAGCTTTTCTTTTTTATTGAAGTCCTTTAACTTTGGGCTTTCCCGCCACAAAATCTTTCAGGTAAAATGGCTCAAAATAGGCAATGTCTTCAAACTCTTTATGACCAAATTTCTCCCGGGCCGGCACCAGCATACCCTTCACCGATGGGTGTATATCGCCGTAGAAAGCAGCATTGGGATGTTTGAGGATTTCGTGGCACTTCGCGGCACCATCCCCAAATACTACCACCCGGCCCTGATGTAAGAACCTATCCAGAGAGCCTTCATCAATGATTTCAGCCATCGTTTCCCGGATGGGGTTCAGGGAAGGATCAAAAACGGCATTGTACACCTCCATCCTTCGGGCGTCGATCATGGGAACGTAAAACGATACATCATCTCCGGTCTCCCCGGCTGCCATATAAGCCATAGCCTGGAGCGTATTGACGGAGATAAGGGGAATATCCAGGGCATAACACAAGCCTTTGGCAGCAGAAACACCTATTCTCAGCCCGGTATAGGAACCAGGTCCTTTGCTCACAGCTACAGCATCCAGGTCCTTAAAATCAATTCCCGCCGACTGAACCACTTCTTCCATAAAGCTTGTCAGCAACGAAGAGTGTGAGTACTGCATACTATGGTCTTCTTTGATGGAAATGATTTCACCATTACGTGCAAGGCCAACCGAACAAACTTTTGTGGCTGTTTCTATGAGTAAAATGTGGGTCATACGATGGAAACAAATTATAAAACTTCAATGTATTCAGGGAATCGTCTTTTCTTGCTCAACCTGGGATGCATCCTGTAAAACATTCAAAAACCAAGGCTATCCTGAACACACAACAGCACAATCCCTTAAGCCGAAAGATCGGGCAAAAGTAAAACAATTTTTCTTAAAAAGGTCATGTTTTTTAAAGAATGAACATAGAGGGTATAATGGTGTCCCCTTTATCAATCTCCAAACAATTGTTCGCGACTTACCGAGGTTACTTCATCGCCGTCATTAAGTGTGCGCGACACAGCCCGGAAAGGACCTGTAACAACCCTGTCTCCCTGGCTGAGACCTGATTGTATCTCGATATAATTGCTGTCCTGGATACCGGTCTCAACAGAAGTAAGCACTACTTTCCCATTGCTGTAAACAAAAACATACTCCTGAACTGAGCCATCTGATGGAGCACCTGTTTCTTTCTCTTCAGTATCACCTTCTGATTCTTCCTTTTGTTGTTGCTCCTGGCGTGTGGTTACAGACTGTATGGGGACAGACATTGCATTTTGAACGGTTTTTGTCCGGATATCAACCGAAGCCGACATACCTGGTCTGAAAGGTGAAAGGTGTGGACGGTCTTCGCGAAGCAAATGTTGGTAAGATTCGGGGAGGATCCTAATTTTCACCTCAAAGTTGGTTACCTGGTCTGCGCTCAAATCCTGCAACATGGCTGAGTTGGCTATGGATGTTACCACCCCCCGGAACTGCTGGTTCATGTATGCATCAATTTCAATAACGGCAGTATCGCCTTCATTGACGCGGATGATATCATTCTCATTAACCTCAACCAAAACTTCCATTACATTAAGATTGGCAATGCGCAGTATTTCCGTGCCGGCAAACTGTGAAGTACCTACGACCCTCTCTCCCAGTTCAGCGTCCAATCTAGATATGGTTCCGTCCATGGGGGAAAAGATATTTGTTTTGGTAAGATTCTCTTTGGCTTCCCTCAGAGTTGCCTCGGCACTTTTTACCTGGAACTGGGAAGCCACTACACTTTGTTCTGCAGCTTCAACATCAGCCTGTGCTGTCAGAAATTGCGAACGTGCAGCATCAAATTCAGACTCAGAGATGGCATCCTGCTCAAAAAGTTTTTGGTTTCGTTCAAAGCTGGAGCGGGCATTAATAAACTGTGCCTCCGATTGTGCCAGCCGGGCCCTGGCACTTGCCAGGTTTGCACGACTGGTATTCAGGGAGGCCTCTACCCTATCCAGTGCAGATTCATAAATCTCAGGATTGATACGAACCAGCAAATCACCCCGGTTTACATAATCTCCTTCTTCCCGAAGTATCTCTACTATTTCGCCCGACACATCAGGTGCGATTTTCACCTCGGTAACCGGTTGAACCTTGCCACTGGCTGTAACCGTTTCTATGATGGTGCGCGATGTAGCCTCCTCAACTGTAACCCTTACACCTTGACTTGCTCCAATCCATCCGGCACTGCGCGCAAGGATTACAAACAACAAAATTACACCCAAAGCGATGGCTGCAATCTTTATAAAATTCTTTTGCTTCATATACAATTTATTGCTTTATTTTAATTTTCTATAATTCCAACGGCCTACCCATGTAAAATTCCAACACTTTAAAACGGAACAAATACTCATATTTGGACTGTAAAAGCTCGGATTGGGCGGCCGAAAGCCTGTTTTTGGCATCATTGTACTCTACCGTGTTTACCATCCCCACATTGAATCTTTGTTCGGTATACCGGAAAGACTCTTCCAGGGCTTCCACGTTTTTCTCTGAGGCAAAATATCTTTTCAGGGCAGCTGAAGCATCAGCGTGGGCTTGCTGGATAGTCTGAAAAAGATTTTCGCGTACAATTTGATTTTGAAGCCTTGCATTTTCCAGGTTGATTTTAGATCGGCTGATGCCAGCCCTGGTCTGGAAGTTATTAAAAATGGGTATGCTTAAAAATAGCCCCACGCTGCGACTAAGGTTTTCATCCAGTTGATCTGTAAAAGGCTTGATGCGGGTGCTAAAATCATATACCGGCTGAAGCATTTCCACCCCATCATCTGTAACAAACACCTGGTTGATTCCTGTTTCGGTTTGATCAAAAATTTCAAGGCTTGCCTCTGAATAACCGGTACCGATGGAACCCTGCATCCTTAAACTGGGGCTACGAGCTCCTTTGGCAATGCTTACACCCCTTTCTGCACTTGCAATTCGTATCTGGGCCGAACGCACATTGGGCTGTTCATTCACGGCAATTCGATAAACCTGCATAGGTGTGTATTCCAGATCGTCTCCAGGAGCTATTTCTAATTCGGGTGATTCGACAACCACCTCTTCACCTTCTGGCATAAACATAATCTGCTGCAGGTTCAAATAAGCCAAATCAAGTTGGTTCTGGGCATTCACCAACTGAAGCTCTTCCGTTGCCTTTTGCGCCTGTATGGTAAGCAAGGATCCCCTGGGTAAGGTGCCTGCCTCTACCAGCTTTTCGGTGCGCTCTACCTGTTGTTGTATGATTTCAAGCTGGCTATGTGCATTCTCAACCATCTCTTTGTTAAACAAAACCTGCAGGTAAGCCGAAGCCACCATCAGGGCAACATCGTTGTAAGCCTGCTCCATATCTTTTTTCCCTGCTTCCAGCTCCAGGCGGTTCTGACGAATTATATTGCTTACCTGGAACCCATTAAACAAGGTGACTCCGCTACTCATACTAAAATTATTGGATTGCACGGTTTCGGTTGCAAACTCGTTGGTGAAAGGGTCAACGGTTCGTCCAAAGCTATAGGAGTGTGAAGCATTGGCGTTGAGGGTGGGGTAACGATTGGCACGGCTCTGCGACAAATCTTCCCGGGCCATATCAACAGAAAGCTTTTGCTGCTGCAACTGAAGGTTATTTTCCCATGCATGATCAATGCACTCGCGCAAAGTCCAGCCATTTTCCTGCGCACCAACAGGCTGAAACGATAAAAGTAAAAAAATGATTACCAGGAATAAATTTCTTAGTTCAACCATGGGCTATAAAAGAGATTTAAGGTTTTTGAAAAGTCTAATGCATAATTCTTGCAAATTACATGGTAATAGGACGTGTGCCTAAGGCTTATCGTTACAGAAAACATCAATTATTTTTCTAAGGCCGTTCACCAGGTAATTTTTCCTGAGAGTGCTCAACCCGACGACTTACTGGTAAAATCCTGTTGACACCCTGACAAACAATACTCATTCGGCTTTGTTTAATGTATCAAACACTTTAAAGATACTTCTATGACCATTTCCATTACCGGGCATACAGGCTTTATCGGCAGCCATTTGAAAATGTTTTTTTCTGAAAAGGGTTATACAGTTCTGGGAATTGGCCGAAAAGAGCTCAGATCGGGCAATCTTTCATCTTTATTATCCCAAACAGATATACTGATAAATTTGGCTGGAGCTCCTATTATGAAACGCTGGACCAAAAAACACAGTAAAGCGCTTTGGAATAGCCGTATCCAAACCACTCAAACACTGGTTGATGCGTTGGGTCAGGCAAACCCAAAACCCAGGGCATTCTTCTCTGCCTCAGCAGTAGACATCTATGCCAATGACGAAGAGAGCCACCAAACCGAAGAACAAAACACCCTCAGTAATGAATTTTTGGGCATATTATGCCAGCGGTGGGAAGAAGAAGCTCTGAGAGCGAGGATATTCTGCAAGACCTATATAACCCGCATTGGTGTTGTGCTGGGCAATGAGGGTGGTGCCCTGCCTCAAATGAAACGACCCTTCAATATGGGTGTGGGAGGGAAAATCGCCAGCGGAAAACAAAAAATTTCATGGATACACATTGATGATTTTGCCAATGCCCTTCTCTTTTTAATTGAAAAACTGCCGGATAAACGGGTTTTTAATTTCACATCTCCAAATCCTGTTACCAATGAGGTTTTTTCTTCCACCCTTGCTAAATCCCTGAAAAAACCCAATATTTTTACTGTACCGGCCTTTGCCCTGAAATTACTATACGGAGAAGGTTCCATAGTAGTGCTAACAGGAAGGCATGTTTTGCCCAAAAACCTGGAAGATGAGGGGTTTGTTTTCAGTCACCCACATATTGAACAAGCACTGACAGATATCCTGGGACCTGCATAAAACAATATACTGATGAGGGTTTAGCCAAACAGCAGGGAGAACACCTGTTCAACCTTGGATACCGGGTGTACCTTAATTGTAAAGTTTTGGAGATCAACTCCTTTAAGACTGTATTTGGAAACAAAGATTTGTTCAAATCCCAGTTTTTGGGCTTCAGTAATCCGCTGTTCCACGCGGGTTACGGGCCTTATCTCGCCGGTAAGCCCCACCTCAGCGGCAAAGCACGTTTTTTCATTGATGGCAATATCCTCACTTGAAGAGAGAACGGCACAGATAACTCCCAGGTCAATAGCCGGGTCATCCACGCGGATACCCCCGGTGATATTCAAAAAAACATCTTTGATGCTTAGGCGAAAGCCACAGCGTTTCTCCAAAACAGCCAGTAGCATATTCAACCTCCTTACGTCAAAACCGGTGGAGGAACGCTGGGGTGTGCCATAGGCTGCCGTACTTATAAGAGCCTGTGTTTCTATCAGCATGGGGCGCATGCCCTCGATGGTGGCTGAAACAGATATACCACTCAAAGAATCCTCACGACTGGAAAGGAGTATTTCAGAGGGATTGGAAACCTCCCTGAGTCCATCACCACGCATCTCGAAAATACCCAGTTCGGCAGTAGAGCCAAATCGGTTCTTCTGCGCCCTTAGTATTCGATAAACATGATTATGATCTCCTTCAAACTGCAAAACCGTATCAACCATGTGCTCCAAAAGCTTGGGTCCTGCCAGGGAGCCCTCTTTGGTAATATGACCTATAAGAAAAACAGGAACGCCACTCTCTTTGGCGTATTTTTGAAACTCTGCCGAACACTCCCGTATTTGGGATATACTCCCTGCTGATGATTCAATGGCGGCTGTGGTAAGGGTTTGTATAGAATCGATAACCACTATATCCGGGGAGGTTTCATGGATATGGTGAAAGATATTATGGGTGTTGGTTTCCGTAAGAATATAACAGTTGGACTGATGCAGCCCCAAACGTTCGGCACGCATTTTGATTTGCAAATCACTTTCCTCTCCCGAAATATAAAGCACTTTTTTGGACTTAAGGTTAAGAGCAACCTGTAACATAAGGGTGGATTTTCCAATACCCGGTTCACCCCCTACAAGGATAAGTGCACCCGGTACAATGCCACCTCCCAGCACACGGTCAAGCTCCTGGTTAGCCGAACTAAAGCGTTCCTCTTCCCGGGCCTGAATGTCAGAAATAAGTCTTGGCCGTGCTGAAGACATTCCCGACCCTTTGTGACCACCATTGGAACCCTGGGTTGATTTCTTTTCAAGAACTTCTTCCACATAGGTATTCCACTCCCCACATGCAGGGCATTTCCCAATCCATCGGGCTGATTGTGCCCCGCAATTCTGACAAAAAAATGCTGTTTTTACTTTCGCCATATCCTTTTAAAATAAAAAAGGGAAAACCAAGCTTTTTAGCAATTTGGTCTTCCCTTTGCAACCATGAAAACAAGACTTTAAAGTTACAAAAGAAAATGAAAGGGTCAAGGTTTTTTTACAAACTCCCGCAGGATGATACCCCCGGTAATCTCTAAATTGATAATCAGCTGTTCGTTATCAAGTTTTATAACATCCCATTTGTCATTCCAGGTAGAATTGGATGTATTGGAGAGCACAAGGCCTGTCCCCAAAGGATTGACCTCCAATGAATAATACCCGCTATTGCGGATAGAAACATCACTGGGGTCTTCTTTACTGATCCTGTACATGGTCAGTTCTCCATCCTGGAAAACCCACTCATATCGATAGGGATCGTTGATATCTTCCACGTTTACCCGCTCCCAGGTACCCTGTAACAAATCATATTTGTCATCCGTACAGGAACTGATAATAACCCCTGCGATTAATAACTGCGAGAAGAATAAATATATGCGTTTCATGGGATGGGCTTTTGTTTTCAACCTTTGGTTAAGTTTTGGATTATAAACCCGGTTACCGTGTTCTTCCAAATAGATTCATAATTTTACCGGAATTCCCTGATTTTGTATAGGGTCCTAAATGTATACTCTTATCAACCTTGGCATCAGCTCTTGCCTAATTGGCCATGGAACTTATGCAGAAGTAAAAATATGAAAGCATCACTTACCAGGCAAATTTAAGAAAAAAATAAATCAACCTCCCAAATTTCAGGATACAACCCATGGAAAAGCTCTCATTTATAAACCAGTGCCTCTAAATAGAGCAGCTTAAATTTTTCCACTGAGCCTTATACTAAAGTTCCTATGGGGCTGTATATCACCTGGCCTTCCCATGTACTCCTGGTTGGTGACATTCTTTACGACCAAAGAAATTTTGTACTTATGACTGATGTAGTAGGCCAGAGAAAAATTTACCAACAGGTATCCCGTATTGTTGTTTTGCCAGTAATCATAGAATCCGGGTAGTATTTGTTCACGGGTGAGTTCACTTACAAAAACATGATCAATGCTAAGTGTAGCCGATTTGTAGTACAAGTCAACACCTGGCTGCCAGGCTCCCAACCTGGCATGATATCCAGCCTGAGCTGCATGTTTACGTCGATACTTTAGGTACTCCCCTGTGTTTTTCCTGGTTTGGGGATCAAATTCCACGGGATGCATATATACATATCCACCCGTTATGGTATGCTCCACTAAGCCCACATGTGCCTCCAGTATCACATCAATCTCTCCTCCATACACTCTGGAGTGTTCTGTATTATCTGCCCTGAATCCAAATGTTAACTCCCCGGTTTCCGGATCAGTGTGGAGTCCAAACAGGTATTCTATCATATTTTTATTTTGGGTATAAAATCCTGCCACATCTATCATCCCTTCCCAAATGCCTGCACCCAGCCCTTGTTTAAGACCCAGCTCTGCACTCCACCCTGTTTCAGACTCCAGCTCAGGGTGGGGAAAAATCCTGACGCTACCAAGGGTAGTTGCTGCGTATTTTTCAGCGATGGAAGGATAACGATACCCCTGCCCCCAAGAAGCCCTTAAAAAGGTATAATCTGAAAGCATATAATTAATGCCGGTTCTGAAAAGAGGAACGAACCTGTCTTTTACACCATTGAGACTGTTAAGCTCAACCCTGACTCCCCCAACCCATTTCATCCGCCTGGAAAAACTCAAATCAGACTGCAGGTATGCAGCCAGATTTAGGCTTTGGTGATTGCCATGAAACCGGGACCTGATGCGGCTGCTTTTTTGAAAAAGGCCTGCATTAACATTGATAAAATCATTAATATTTTGCCAGGTTTGATATTCGGTCAGTAATGAAATAGCCTCACTATCATTATTGGGAGCATCGTGAAAAGCGTTGTCAGTTCGCTGAAGACGGGTTTTCAGATGATGGCTGAAGTTTTCATCCGACTCCAAACTAATATATGGATCAAAAGCAAGGAAGGTACTGTTAAGGTTAATGGCAGTAGTTTCAGACTGCACCAATGCACCCGTTTCAGCGTTGTCCCACAAGACAAAATCTATTTTATCATTATAACCCGCCATGATGTTTACGCCGTAGCTAAGGCCTTCATGGCGCTTGTTGTTTTGCCGTAACTGCAAGCTAAAGCGACCAACATCCTCGTGATTGCGTTTTCGGTACCCGGGATTACGCCCACCATAAACACCAACTCCCAGCTCGTTATGGCCGTATTTTTTCAAATGAGAAAAAGATGCTGATGAAAAAACCCTGGGTGAGCTCCACCATTTCCAATTGGAATTGGGAGGGTGGTCATACACACCACTTTCAGCATAAAAAGAAGTTCGCCCTTCAACTGTAGCCCTTGCGGTCCGGAAATTTATCACTCCATTTAAAGCAGAGGATCCATAAAGCACAGAAGAGGCTCCTTTGATGATTTCAACCTGTGAAATATTTTCAAGAGGTAAAAACTGCCAGCGGATGTTGCCGGCATCAGCGGCCAACACAGGAAGCCCGTCTACAAGGGCAAGCACCCGCGAACCTGCCCCATAGCTATACCCTGTACCCCCTCTGACAGAAGCCTGACCATCCACTACCTCGATACCGGGTGTCCGGTTAATAAGCTCCCGTGTGTCGGTAATATGGGCAGTTTCGAAACCTTTCGGCCGGATAATACTCATGGATACGGTGGATTCAGCCACACGTTGCTCAGACCGGCCGGCACTTATAACCACCTGATCCATTTGCCTCACCTCCCGGGCAAGGCGAACATCCAACGACACCGTATCTCCAGCAGCAAGATTAAGGGTATAAACCCGTTGCTGGTAACCCACATACCTAAACTCCAACCTTGTCGTTTCGGGTGGAACATCAAGGGTATACCTTCCGCTGTGATCACTCACTGTACCCTGGTCCCCCGAATATATAATACTGGCCCCCGGCAGGGGCTCAAATGTAAGAGCATCTGAAATGACACCCCGTACATGGGCTTTTTGCCCATGAGATGCTACCATACAAAACAGTAAGATTAGTATAAACGATGCAAAAGTTTTCATGGGCCCTGTTTTCTCTGTCTACTTTTTTGAAATACGTCGATTGATACCCAGTGCATACATTTGTTTACAAAGCCAGTATTTCTGTTTAAAGGTACTAATTATTGTCTGTCTGGTAACTATCTCGGGATGAGAATGAACCCCTGTATTGTTGATGCTATTCTTCAACCGGGGATAAAGCAACACACGATGAGAGGTTACAACACAAAAAAACCCCGGTAAACTCCGGGGTCAGTAATATATTTCCAAAAAAAGTATGTTGCTTTAAATGGCAACATACTTTATTTTGCGGTTTGCAACCTGAATTGCTCCAACACTGGTTTCTCTTCAGAAAGTTCCTTTTCAGGCCTGTATATCTGCAACAGATCTTTTATAGACAGTGTATAACGGTTTTCATTCTGAATCTGTGCAAATATAGCAGTTGTATCAATTTCATTTTCTTCCACAAGTTTCTCTGGTTTTTGAATTTGCTGCAGCAGATTATCAAAATGATTATGATAACTACTATATTTAACATGGGTTGTTTCCACTGAGGGGATATCCTCATCCAGCAGGGGCTCATGGTATTGAGGCATGGGGATTAAATCAAAATGATAACCAGAGAAGCTTTTCTGTATTTCAGTTTGTGGAATTATTTCTTGCTTCAGGGTTTCTTGTTTTGATGTTACCTCAACCGTACCCTCTGGAAGAAAGATTTTAAAAGTATGAAGTGAACTTGCAATAGCTTGGTTGCTTAACATTGTAAAAAGAATTGCGATAATAGTGATGTGTTGTAAAGTTTTCATGATAATTAATTTTATGAGTTTATTTTATTGATTTTTCGTACTTGTCTGATTTTAAGGTATCCAAAGTCGTGCCATTTTACATAATAAACTTATAATGAACACATAACAAAGCCAAGCCCAAATTGTTTAATCCCTCAAAGCGTTTTAGTGTACGAGAAAGGTCACACACTGTTCGTTTTTGAACATTTTTTTGCATCATGCCAGCAAATACAAACCCAAAGCCCGTTCATATATAAAATAAATTTTGCACCTTTGCATCAACGGAACCGTTATGACAAATGCCATAAAACGATTAGCCGGCCAGACGGCCATCTACGGTGTAAGCACCATCCTGGGGCGCTTGCTTAATTATTTGTTGGTTCCTGTTTACACACATTATTTCCTTACCCATGAATATGGCGTCATTGCAGAAATGTACTCCTATGTAGCCATATTGATTGTAATTCTTACCCATGGGATGGAAACAGCCTTTTTCAGGTTTTATGAAAATGATACCCAAAACCAGGGCAGGACATTTAGCACAGCACTGCTATCTGTTTTCATCCTATCTGTAATTTTTGTTTTCACTACCCTTACTTTCAGGGGAGAAATTGCGGGTTTGCTCAGATACCCTGAACATCCTGAATATGTTTTATGGTTTGGTATCATTATAGGTCTTGATGCAATAATGGCAGTACCATTTGCCAGGTTAAGAGCCGAAAACCGACCTGTTCATTTTGCTTTTATAAAGCTCACCGGCATCATTATCAACATCTTCCTGGTATTGTTTTTTATTATTGCCTGCCCCTGGCTTCTTGAAAACGGCAACCCGGCAACCGCGAGCTTTATCAACTCTTTTTATGACCCACAAATCGGCGTAGGATATGTTTTTATAGCCAACCTTGTGGCAAGCAGCATTACAGCTGTTTTGTTGCTTCCGGTGGTTTTACGTCATCGTATTGAGTTTTCGGTTATCATGTGGCGTCAGATGATACTGTATGCACTTCCATTATTGCTGGCGGGTTTGGCAGGCATCCTCAATGAAGCCATCGACAAAATCCTGCTCAAGTATCTTCTGCCGCGCGACATCGCGATGTCACAGGTAGGCATTTACGGTGCTTCCTACAAAGTATCCGTTTTGATGATTTTATTTATACAAGCATTTCGTTTTGCTGCAGAGCCTTTCTTTTTTGCCGAATACAAAAAAGAAAACGCTAAGGAACTGTACGCCCGGGTAATGAAAGTTTTTGTGGTTACCTGCCTTTTTATTTTTCTGGGGATTATGCTCTTCATGGACATTATACAATATTTCATAGGCAGTGATTACAGGGAAGGACTTGAAGTTGTACCTATTTTGTTGATCGCCCATATTTTCCTGGGGATATATTTCAACCTCTCCATTTGGTATAAGCTTACCGGGCAAACCCGATTTGGTGCATATATTGCTGTTATCGGAGCAAGTATCACCATTTTGGTGAATGTACTGCTTATCCCGGTTTTAGGTTATTATGCATCTGCTCTGGGACACCTGGTCTGTTACCTGGGAATGGCTGCTCTGTCGTGGTACTGGGGCAAAAAACGGTTTTATGTCCCTTACGACATAGGCCGAATCTTCCTTTTTATTGGTGTTGCTATTGCCCTCTATTTCATCCATGGGTGGATTCCTGCTATCCATTCCCTGGTGGACTTTTTGATTAGTGGCCTGTTCCTGGCATTCTTTGCCTTGTCGGTATGGCTTATTGATGATGAAGCGCGCAAAACTATTAAGCCACTGATTCATAAGCTTTCAGGGAAGAAACTTCCATAAGTTACACCCCGGATTTTTGGCCAATCATTTTTTAAACTGCTCTAAATTTTGTATTTTTGTATGCTAATTTGGGGTAGGTAACGTCTTGTATGGCGTTTATTTTTGTTCCCCCAGAATCTTTCATTCAGCAAAAGTTATTTAATTCATCTATTTTTCACTCAAAAAACAATCGTAGCCTATGACGGAAATAATGAACGAAATAAAAAACCAGGGGCAAAACACAGCGGGTCTTTCCGCCAGATCCCAAAAATTACTTCAGCTATTATTTGAAGAGAATCCTCGACTGAGAGAGATTATTTTTTCTTCAAAAAATACAGAAAGTGCTTTGGCCTCTATTCGTTCATGGGTTAATGAATATATGCATAACAACCCCCGGGCCTATGCTTACTTTAAGCATGAAGCCACAGGCAGGCAGGCCATGGAAAAACTAAACTGGCAAGATTTTGCTGCCATCCGTCTTATGGATTACCTGAATAATGAAGGGCTGCAACTTGAAGATTTGAATATACGGGGGGCTACCATTCATTCTCACCCCTTTCATTTGTTATGGATGGCTACACACAAGCAATCGGGTGGAGCAACAGAAGCCTTTTTTAACGATTTTATCCAGCTGTTCCGCCAGTTTACCGGCAAAGCTGACAGAGTGGTGCCTGACAAAAGTAAGGTTATGGACTGGATGAACAATCACCCTTCAGGCCTGGATGAAGAAATCGTAAAAATACGTGAACAGAACAAGGAGCGAATTATTCATATCCTGGCCGGGAAAATTGCCAAAAAAGAGCTTACCAGCCAGCGGTATCAGCTACCAGAAAATATAAGCCATGAAGAGCAGGTTGAAATGGTAAGACACTGGTGGAACGACCACTTTTTCCACCTCCGTTTTGCCGTTCGCAACCCCGACTTACTCAACGAGCTACTGGGCCATTCACTGGATAAGGAAACCATGGATGTGCTATACCAGGCCAAGGAACGCGGCATTCCGTTTTTTGTGAACCCCTATTATTTATCACTGCTTAATGTGAATGCCCCTGAGTTTGCCAAAGATGCAGATTTGGCCATTCGCTACTATGTTATATACTCCAGCCAGTTGGTGGATGAATTTGGACACATTGTTGCCTGGGAAAAAGAGGATATTGTGGAGCCAGGCAAGCCTAATGCTGCAGGATGGATTCTTCCCACTGATCATAATGTGCACCGCAGGTATCCTGAGGTAGCAATCCTTATTCCCGACACCATGGGCAGGGCATGTGCAGGTCTTTGTGCATCCTGTCAGCGCATGTACGATTTTCAGCGCGGGAATCTTAACTTTGACCTGGACAAGCTCAAGCCCAAAGAAACCTGGGATGATAAACTGGCAAAAATCATGAACTATTGGGAGAGGGACTCTCACTTACGCGATGTGCTCATTACCGGTGGTGATGCACTTATGAGCTCTGAGAAATCCCTTGAAAAAATCCTGGAGGCAGTCTACCAGATGGCCCTCAGAAAGAAAGAAGCCAACAAAAGCCGCCCCGATGGAGAAAAGTATGCAGAGATATTAAGGGTTCGCCTGGGCACCCGGCTGCCGGTTTACTTACCCCATCGCATTACGAATGAACTGGCCCGCATTCTCGCCAATTTCAAAGAAAAAGCTTCTAAGATAGGCATCCGGCAGTTTGTCATACAAACACACTTTCAATCCTCCATGGAGGTAACTCCTGAAGCAAAAACAGGTTTGGAAAGGCTGATTGGAGCAGGCTGGATGGTTGCCAACCAATTGGTGTTTACTGCTCCGGCGTCAAGGCGTGGACATACCGCGAAGCTAAGAAAAGTGCTCAATGATGTGGGTGTGTTGCCGTACTACACTTTTTCTGTAAAGGGATACAGAGAAAACAGCTCTAAGTTTGCCACCAACGCCCGGGCAACGCAGGAGCAGTTTGAAGAGAAAATCATAGGCAAGCTGTCCGGCGAACAATTTGACAAAATCAGAAACTTCCCGGATAATGCCGAGAAGATGGCAGAGCAAATCAATGCACTACGGCACGAAACCAACCAACCCTTTATTGCCACCGACAGGAACGTACTCAACCTGCCGGGGGTGGGAAAAAGCATGACTTTCAGGGTTATTGGCATTACTTCAGATGGACGCAGGATACTGGAGTTCGACCATGATCATACACGCTCCCACAGCCCCATTATAGAAAAGCTGGGTAAGTTTATTATTGCTGAATCCAAGCCCATTGATGAGTATCTAAGACAGATCAAGGAAATGGGAGACGACATAAGCAATTATGAAAGCATATGGGGTTATAGTATCGGGGAAACTGAAACCAGACCATCCATCTATGAATACCCTGAGTATGATTTCCAGGTTACCCCGGAAACCACCAACTTCCAGGGATAGAAATACAATAATCTGGAATTATCATTGTCTTACTCCTGCATTTCACTGAAAAGTATATCAACAATGCGCCTGGCTGCTTTACCGTCCCATAATTCCGGGATACGGCCAGGCTTGATGTTACCATTGATAACTTCGAGGGCTGTTTTTTCTGTTTTTTCAAAATCTAAACCCATCAGTTGGTTGGTGCCTACCTCAAGGGTTACAATTCGTTCGGTGTACTTTTTTACCGTAAGGCATTGTGCACTCAAGTAGGTGCTCTCCTCCTGTATGCTCTCAGTATCTGTAATAACCACCTCTGCATTGTTCATTAGTGCCAGAAAATCGGTATAAGGCAGTGGACTGGATAGCAACAGACTGGATGGCAACTTTTTACCTCCGCTGATTTGGGCAAAGTTATTGTACTCATAATCGGGAAGAACCCATACTACTTTGCAGGACTTACTAAGCCTGGAAAGCATCTGGAAAACAGCATCAAATCCATCTTCTTTACGCAGATTTTCAGATTGATGGAAAGTTGCCAAAACAAATGTATCATCGGTAATATTCAATTTTTTAAGCACATCTGACTCTTCCATATCCGACCAGTACAATTCTATAGTATCAACAAGGGGGTTACCGCAGTAGTTGATATTTCCATTATCCAGGCCGGCGTCGCGTAAGTTTTTCATGGCACTGTGCTCGCTGACAAAATAGAAGTCACACAGCACATCTGTGAGCATCCTGTTGATTTCTGCAGGATTGTGCTTTTCAAAGCTTCGCAGGCCTGCATCCATATGTGCGATGGGTATTTTCATTTTGGAGGCAGTTATGCCGAATGCCAGGGCGGCATCCTGATAACCCGACAGCAGGACCAAATCAGGTTGTTCTTCTATGAGTATTTTCTCCACTTCCAACATGGTACGCGCTGTTTGTGCAGCATGGCTACCATAGCCTACCGATACATAATAGTGTCTTCGGGGGAACACAATATCTTCAAAAGAAGAAAGAGATTTTTTTTCTTCCTGTTCATAACCAGCATGACATATCAGATGCTTAACCTCCTTCCGGTACTTCTTAAATGCTTTGTCAACAGCCGAAACTTTTAATAAATTTTGGGGTGAAGCGGCAAAACTTATAACTTTTTTCATTTGGAGCAGAATTTTATTCAACAACAAACCCCCTTCCAAAGCTCAGGGAGCCTTCTATGGGTAGTGGCATATTCCTATAATTACAACAAGTAAAGATAGGAATTTTTAACGGGCCTGCATTCCATGTTGAGTGGGTTTTACTCCTTTTGAGCTATAGGTAAAAGCCTGTACTTCTTCAAAAAGGGAAGAGCTACAAAATACAAAGCTACCCCGGCAGTAACACCTATTAGGTTAGCCCATAAATCATGAAAGTTATAAGAACGATAGCTGATAAAATACTGAACAAACTCGGCAAAAAAACCAAATATTAACCCCGCTACAAACAGCAAAATATACTGCCATAACCGGCCCGAATAAAAAGAAAAAACAGCCAGAGTATACCATGGCACAAAAACAAGCATGTGTAGCAAGTGGTCAGAGCGAAAACCCATCACCTCGGTTTTGTTCAAACCACTCACTCCTACCGAGCTTAACGGCATTAACGCAAACAACAGTAGAAGGAGGTTGTAGCCCCAGAAAAGAATTTTTGCAGAGAAATGATACATACTATTTTTGGGTAATTTATTCAGCATTATGACATTAATGTAGTACTTTTTGAGGGAGTAATTCCCAGTTATAATAATGTAAAAAATGGACACTTATTTTGCTACACTAAAAAATGTCCCGGTTAAACTGTTTGTTTTTCTTATTTTTGACAAGAACTAACAATAAAACATAGATTAAGTTTGTTAATCTTTCATACAGTCCTTTTTAAACCCTCATAGCCATGAAAAGAATCGTCACAATTTTATTTTTAGCTGTTTTTGTTTATGCCTGTGGCACCACTGAGGGGCCGCGCAAACCAGCAGCATCAGGAAAGGCAGGAGAATTACTGGTAGTTGTAAACGACTCCCGTTGGGGTGGGTATGCCGGTGAAATAATCCGTGAAAATTTTGCCACTTACGTACCTATGCTTCCCCAGGCAGAGCCCATGTTCAACATCATACAAATCAATCATGCTGGCTTTGTAAGGCTGTTTGAAACCCACAGAAACATTTTACGGGTTGAGTTTGATGGCGCCCTCGAAAAAGGTGAAATTAACATGGCCCGCGACAGTTGGGCATATCCACAAATGGTTGTAACCCTGAAAGTTCCTGATGAAGAAACACTGAAAAGAATCCTGGAACGCAACCGGGAAACGTTCTTCAATTATTACCTTGAAAGCGAACGGGAAAGACTGGTAAATGCTTACAAGCGGATGCTCAACTACCAGGCAAGAAACACCGTTCGTGAACGATTAAAGCTGGATGTTGCCGTTCCCGAAGGATACTTTGTTGCCAAACAGGAAGACAACTTTGTGTGGTTGCGTCAAACCGGCTCACGGGAAGAACTTGAACTCGGGCTCCTTATTACGGTACTCCCTTATACAGACCCCGATGTGGACTTTTCACCCGAAGTGATCGAGGCCCGGCGCGATTCTATTACCCGCCAGCATATTCCCGGAACTTTTCCCGATACCTATATGACCACATACCCAGACATAGACCACATGTATAAAGAGATCAACTTTAATGACATTTATGCAATGGAAGCCAGGGGTCTCTGGAGAGTGAAAGATGATTATATGGGCGGCCCATTTGTAAACATAACATTTGTAGACGAGAAAAACAGCAGGCTTATCAACCTGGATGGGTTTGTATATGCCCCAAAGTTTGACAAAAGAAATTATTTGCGGCAGGTAGAAGCCCTGATGTATAGTGTTGAAGTTTATGAAGAGGAAAAAGAAGAGGATGAGGATAATGAAATAACCGCCTGAGAGCAAAGCAACCCTATCAAAAAAGGCCTCGCAAAACGAGGCCTTTTTTTGTGACTCCGGGGGGACTCGAACCCCCAACCGACAGAACCGGAATCTGCTATTCTATCCAATTGAACTACGGAGCCTTTGGGTGTGCAAAATTACAAATTTTTATTATCCTGAAAGGTTTTTCAAAAACAATTACCACAAATGTTTATTTTTTTACCTGCACTTTCTGAATCAATATCTCATCAGGTAAAACCACTCGAACCACATAAAACCCATCTTGAATCATCGCCGTATCAATGACCGTCAGCTTGCCGGGAGCAGTAGTTTCAGCAATCACTCTTCCGGCCATGTCCACAAGCTGAACAGAGGCAGGTCTTTTATGACACGAAATAAACAGCTGATTGCTGGCCGGATTGGGGTATATCTGTAATTCAGATCCCGAAACACCGACTACTCCCGTATCATCAACAACAAGTATGACTTGCTCCGTAACATCCGAATCAAAAATCTCAACATCACGGCCTGAAGGGAAAAACCCTTCACGGGATACCAAGTAGCTGTAACTTCCCGGCTCCAATCCATCAAACATATAAACCCCGGGGTCAAAGGATTCACCTTCCAGGGTAACTTCCGCATCATTCAAAAAGTTGTTTTGTTCGTCAAAGACCTCCAATGTAAGGGTATAGGTAGTTTTTGAAAACAGTGCCTCTATTAGATGATCAGATGTTACATTTTCAAAAGTAAAGGAGTCCAAATCACCCATACTTTCCCCGTCAACTTTTACATTGGAGATATGATAACCTGCTGATGGGGTGATGAAAAAAAGCTGGTCTTCCCCATGATTCACATCTACTTCGCCTTGGGGCTCAATGGTTCCTCCACTGCCTGATGAGGCAGTAATAATGTAAGTATTCGTGGCAAAGATGGCAGAGATCGTGTGTGATGAAGTGATATTTTCAAAGGTGTAGGTGTTCACCATCCCAACGCTTTGTTCATCAACCAGTACATCCACCATGTGATAGCCATTATAAGTCTCAATGTTAAATGTAAGATCATCTCCATGACTCACAGCAATATAGCCTTCCGGTTGCATAAAGCCTCCATGTGTATGTGTAGCAGTTACAGTGTAAGTATTAACCTCAAAAACAGCATGTAGGGTGTGATCTGAGGTGACATTTTCAAAGGTATGACTATCCAAGGCTCCTATGCTTATACCATCTACCAATATATCGGCAATGTGGTAGCCATCAAAGGAAGAAAACACAAAAGCTTTATCTGAACCATGGGTTACCTCTATTTCACCCGAAGGGTCTGTGACTCCCCCGGAAGATGCTGTGGCAATAATAGTGTAGGTGTTTATGTCAAATGTCACATGAAGGGTATGGTCTGAGGTGACATTTTCAAAGGTATAGCTTTCCAGAACCCCCAGGCTTTCTCCATCAACCCAAACATTCACAACCTGGTACCCTTCATCCGGAGTAAAAACAAAAGTAATATCCGAACCGTAGCCAATGGCAACCTCCCCTTGGGGTTCAACAATGCCACTTCCTTCAAAGTCAGACATGATGGTGAAAGTATCTGGTGCAAAAACCACCTCAATGGTTTGTCCGGAATTAACATTCTCAAACGTATAACTATCCACTGCACCAACACTTTGTCCATTTACCAGCACATCCGCAATGAGATAGTCCTGCCAGGGTGAAAAATAAAAAGTGTAATCACGGTTTTCCATCACCCATGCTGAGGGGTCGATAACACCTCCATGTCCTCCAGCCACAGACGATTCGATGAAATGATATTCCGGTTGATATCCAAAAACTGCCATAGCATCCGTATCGTCAGGGTCCAGCCAGTCTTTCAGGCGGTTTTGGCTATCACCTCCCCCTTCCCAGGATACCGCCAGCCGACCATACCAGTCCGGGTCTGTGTTGCCACACGCTGCCAAACCACCATGCAACTGACCAATAATACGCCCGTGGTTATCCAGCAAGGGAGAACCTGATGAGCCCCCCTCGGTGGTGGTACCCGCATCCCACGAAGTTACTTTCCAATGGGTATCATACTCCGGGTTGGCAGGTCCGTAGCCTGATACAACCAAATCGTCTGTTGACCAAGAAAATTTTTTAACATCTCCGCTGGGGTGGTGTACAGCAACTACCGAGTCTATGTCTGAGGCATCTTCTGCCCTGTTCCAGCCACTGTAGAACAAATCATATTCGTAGGGAGGCAAGTCATTCAGCTCCAGCAACCACATATCCGACCCTGTTTTTTGAAAGGTACTGTAAACATACCTGGCACGATCCACTGCACCTGACAAAGCCTGGTGAGGGGGTGAGTGTTCCGGATTTTCACAGGTTTCACTCTCCCAGTTAAACCAGATCACAACGGTGGAAGGGTCTTTATAACAATGGTTTGCTGACAGAAAAAAGGGAGTTCCGTCATTGTTTGTATTATTTATGAGCGAACCGGTGCAAAAAGAATCGCTGCCCACCAGCATCAACCCCACTGCGCGAACCTGGTCGGCATAAGGGAGAGCCACATCGCAGGCCACATTTATATTGCAATACCCCGAATCGCCAAAGGCTTTGTCGGCAAAAGTCCGGACACCCCTGTATCCATGAGTAACCTGCACAATACTGAACTCCCCTTCAAAAGCAACCCATGCGGGTTCAAAATATTCCACTATAACAGAATCCGAAAAAATCAGGCTTGTGGCAAAATAGCCGTCATCCTGGTTGTTCCGGTGATCAAAGGCACCCAGTATTTCTTTTCCATCGCTGCTGTAAACAAACAACTCAGCCCCTGGTGGCAAACGATAAGGATGAAAAACCAGGTTGATGCTCAAAGCACCTGGACTTATTATTCCATATTGCCACAAACGTCCACCATCTAAGTCTTTATGCCAATCACCCTCTTTATCCGGTAAAACATGAACAGGTATATTTTCCCCAAACCGCCATGGAACACCGGCGATGGTATCCAGCATTTTGTCTTCCTGTTTCAGGGCCTCCACATTCAGTGCTTCTACTTTGGCAAAAGACTGCGTATTCAACAGGCCGGGGTTTTCCATTGCCCGGGGCAAACCGCCCTGCATCAACTGTGCCTTACCTGCAATGGGAAACACCCCTAAAAGAATAAAAACAACAAGACAAACATCTACCTGTCGCATCTTTTTAATGTTTTTTTAAAGCTAATTTACTACAAATTTTTCATTTTAGCTGTAAAAGCGTAATGGCGAATAATTTTTCTGCGTACCATCGACAACTATATGAGAGTTCGGCTGCACATCTTAGCGGCACCATGAATAAACCAGATACTTTGTTTTTACTGGCGTGTCTTTTTGAATTATATTTGCATTGGGGGTATTTTGCACCGTTCTAACAGGCAACCTCAAATAAAAAGCAATTCAGAAGTCTTAGTTCACAGGCATTGCATGTCCATGAGAAACAATGTATATTCACTTTTTTTGATATCTGCCTTTTTGATATTATCAGGCGTGGGAGAAAGTTTCTGTCAGACACCCTCATCCTTCCGGAAAATTTTTGAACAGGAAACTCAAGTTCAATCTGCTTCCCGAAACCTTCCCTTGTTTGAAAACATCACCCATTTAAGCTACTTTCCCGATACTCTGCCCGATTGGTTTTTTCACCCTCCGGCTGGCGATAGCCAAAATGTTTTCGCCATTGGCATATCAGATCCTGACTTACCTGAAGACGAAGCTTTTGAACAGGCGCTGTTTCGGGCAAAAACAATGGCTATGCTGTTCAGTCACACAAAAATTGAATATTACCGAGACGTATTTTCTTCAGACAAACCCGGTCATCGCTCCAAAGGGTACCGTCACCGTTTCGACACATACTTTAGGCTGTCTGCGACAGACAGTGCTTCCAGGGAAAGCTTTACAATCATTGATCAGCATGTCACCCAATACAACGAATCCATTATATTGGTAAAATATCGACCTGCAGGAAGCCGAAAACAGAAAGACTTTATTGTTACTTCTGAAGCTACGGTTCTGTATGTGGAAGCGAGAATTGGCAACCTGTTTGAGCCCCAGGCAGCATACAATATCCAGAGCACCATTATAAAAAAAGATCAGGTACAAAAGACTTCTTTTCATTGTATTCAAAAGGGCAGGCGCGAGCTGGTAAGATCTGAGCGAAATGGCCAGGAGGTAGAATTCCCGGTTTTCCTATACCGTTTTACAGATTCGCAACATGAATCCAACAGCCGCCCCCTGACAGCATACAACGGTCTTTGGGGAAATTTCATAAAACAAACACTGAAACACCTGGCACTTGCCACCGAACAATCAAGCATGAGAATACGTGTTGTGGGAGAAAACCATCAACCCGAATCCTCTGAATTAGCCAGGGAAGTGGCCGTAAAAACTGCCCGCCTCCAAATTAACCAAATTGAGCTCCAGCCCGAAAATCTAATTCTGGACATGAGCATTCAGAAAAAAACGGATTGATTGCACCAAGGCCTAAAGACATCTTCAGATGGTATTGTTTTTAACTGCTTTTTGCAAATATCATAACACTTAATCATTTCCATCCGCTATGAATTCACTTCATAATCACTTAATGGAACACTTTTTGGTTAAAAAAAAGAAAAACAAAATTCTCAATGAACGCTTCATGACAATACCACGTTCATTTAGTATCTTTAACCATTAATAAGCCACCTTGTATTGCATCAAACATGTTTTGCTCCAACAGAAGGTGGTTTTTTAAACCAAAAATGAAACGACTATGCAAACGACTTCCAAAATTTTTATAATCTTATCTGCCATCCTGTTATGCCATTTTCTGGCAGGCGAAAAAACTTTTGCACAGGGATTAAGAACCCTTGAAAACACTGCCTTTCAGCGTGGGGAAAAGATAAGCTACAGGGTATTTTACGATAGCTACCTCACCGGTAATGTACACGCTGGCAGTGCGTCACTGGAAATTAAGGACAATAATGAAGTTGTGGGGGGCCGCAACACCATGAATGTTGTAGGTCTTGGCAATACCCAGGGAGCTTTTAACTTTTTCTTTCGTGTGGTAAACCGCTATGAAACCTATATTGATGATCAGGCCATTGTGCCCCTTTTGTTTATCCGGCGAATTAATGAAGGGGGCTACCGCAAAAGCCAGGATGTAATGTTTGACCAACGTAATAATATTGCCTATAGTAACACAGACACTGTTCCTGTTGTGGAGAATGTTCAGGATATCATTTCCGCCTTTTATTACCTGCGTACTTACAATTATGATGATGCAGAGGTAGGAGATGTGTATGATGTAAATTTTTTCCTTGATGATACCGTTTATGTTTCACGGGTGGTTTTCGACGGCAGGGAGAGGGTACATACACGTATTGGCACCTTTAACACTTTGCGCTTTAGGCCCCAGGTGCTGGAAGGGGAAGTATTCAGCCAACCATATCCAATGACCCTGTGGATATCTGATGATGAAAACAAAATCCCTGTACTGGCCCAATCTGGAATTGTGGTAGGAAGTGTAAAAATGGAGCTGACAAACTACGAAGGACTTAAAAACCCAATGACATCCAGGGTAGACTAATCCAGCCACGGATTAAAAACTGCCGGAAAACCCACCAGCATTTCCGCTTCTTCAGGAGTTATTGACATAAAGTTGTCAAAAAAATTGCTCAAAAATTAGTAGGTTTGCCCTGCAATTTTGCCACAAAACTTTCAATACAAAATGCTATGCTAAAAGCAACAATTCATACAGAAAAAGGGGACATGAAGGTTCAGTTTTACGAAAAAGACGCCCCCGGAACCGTTAAAAACTTTGTTGATTTGGCCCGCAAAGGGTTTTATGATGGACTAACTTTCCACAGAGTGATACCCGATTTCGTGATACAAGGGGGATGTCCCTACGGCACCGGATCAGGTGGCCCTGGCTACACCATACCCTGCGAACTGGATGGAGACAACCAGTACCATGACCGTGGTGTGCTTTCAATGGCTCATGCTGGTCGCGACACTGGCGGCTCCCAGTTTTTTATTTGCCACAGTCGTGAAAACACCCAGCACCTGGATCGCAAACATACCTGCTTTGGTAAAGTTTATGAAGGCCTTGATGTAATTGACGATATTCGAATGGGTGATAAAATTGAAAAAATTGTTGTTGAAGAAGTTAAGGAGTAGTAAATGAAACAATTAAGATTTCCTTTGAACGGCGATTTTATTGAACTGGTTAAGCTGCTGAAAGCTTTACAAATTGCCTCCAGCGGAGGTGAGGCCAAGCTCATGGTAGAAGAGGGCTACATTAAGCTCAATGGCCAGATAGAATATCGCAAAAGAGCCAAAGTAAAGCCCGGGGACATTGTGGAATCAGTTGAATACAAAGTGGTAGTAGAGCCCTGAAGAGTCCTGCATTCCATCTAAATTGTCACTCGTTTTTTATAATTTTACCCGCACCCTGAGTTTTAAACCAGGCATGGTCACTGGTCTGTAATTTGAAGCCGGGTATTTCTTTTTAGTCATACGCTAAACACCCTATAGGTGCAACTAAACTTTTATTATGTTTCAATCGCAAAACCCTTCATCCGGGGCAATTATAACAACCTACAGTGCACATAACCCGCAACAGGTAAACTCTATCATAACTGATACCCGGGAGGCATGGGAGAGCTGGTCAGAAACCACCTTTGCACAGCGGAGTACCCTGATGCAGAAAGCGGCAGATGTGCTAATCCAAAATCAGCAAGGGTATGCCCACCTAATGGTGAATGAGATGGGAAAACCGGTGAATCAGGCCCTTTCAGAAGTGCAAAAATGCGCCTCTGTTTGTCAGTATTATGCTGAACATGCAGAAAGGTTCCTGGAAAACGAAAGAATCTCCACGGAGGCATCCCAGAGTTATATCACCTACAATCCACTGGGCATTGTGCTGGCTGTCATGCCATGGAACTTCCCCTTCTGGCAGGTTTTCAGATTTGCGGCCCCGGCCCTGATGGCAGGGAATGCCGGATTGCTTAAACATGCCTCCAACGTAATGGGATGTGCCATGGCCATAGAAGAGGTGTTTCAAAAGGCGGGTTTTCCCAGAAACATTTTCCGAACTTTACGCATTCCCGGCAAAGAAGTGGCAGGTGTGATTGAAAACCCATTGGTAAAAGCCGTCACACTAACAGGCAGCGTTGCAGCAGGGAGTGCCGTTGCAAAAAAATCGGGTGAAATGCTGAAAAAAACAGTGATGGAGTTGGGGGGCAGCGATCCCTACCTTGTTTTGGAAGACGCCGACCTGGAGCAGGCGGCCCAGACCTGTGTTACCAGCAGGCTTATCAACAGTGGCCAAAGCTGCATTGCTGCAAAACGGTTTATTGTAGTTACAGAGGTTTATGAAAAATTTGAAAGGCTATTTGTGGAAATGATGAAATCCAAAAAAATGGGCGATCCTTTCGATGACGCCACTGATTATGGCCCCCAGGCCCAGGAAAGTTTACGTGATGAACTTCACCAACAAGTGGTGCAAAGCATGGACAAAGGGGCTGAGTGCCTGCTTGGTGGTTTCGTGCCAGATCAGCCCGGAGCCTGGTATCCGGCAACGGTGTTGTCGAACGTGAAACCAGGAATGCCTGCCTGGGATGAGGAGATGTTTGGACCGGTAGCTGCCCTGATAAAAGCAAAAGACGAAGAGGATGCCATTGCCATTGCCAACGATAGCCCATTCGGACTGGGCGCTGCTATTTTCACCGCAGATAAGGCAAAAGGGCAGGAAATTGCCGAAAAAAGCCTCCATGCCGGATGCTGCTTCGTGAATGATTTTGTAAAATCAGATCCCAGGTTGCCCTTTGGTGGCATTGGCCATAGTGGATATGGGAGAGAACTCTCCTACCTGGGAATTCGGGAGTTTATGAATATAAAAACGGTTTGGGTAAAGTAGCAACTCTACAACAATTTTACCGGAAACCTTCGTGGTTTGCTCCTGTTGGCCAAAGGGTAGTTTAGGCCGGATCAACATTTACTTTAAGCTTCACAGCTTTCCAATTTCTGTCAAGCCTATACTCCTCAATAATGCTTTTGAGTTTATCTTTTTGTTGCATAAACCCTGACTTTCGATCCAGCTTTACCATAATATTTTTCATGTACTGGGCTTTGATGCGGGCAACAATGGGGAACTCCGGACCCAGAACATTTTCTTTGGGTAGCAAACTCCTCAACCGGCCTGCCAGATAACCTGCGGCATCATTGACCTTACCGGGGTCATGGTGCATTAAGGTAAGCAGCACCAGTCGATTAAAGGGTGGATACTGAAAGTTACGTCTTTCCAGCACCTGGTTTTTATACATTTCTTCATAGTTATTGTCAATCACCTGCCTGATGATGGCATGCCAGGGGTCCATAGCCTGGATAATCACCTTACCTCTGTCGCTCTTGCGACCTGCCCGGCCACTTACCTGCGCCATCATCTGGTAGGCTCTTTCATGCGCTCTGAAATCAGGAAAGCTGAGCATGCTATCCGCACTAAGAATCCCAACCACAGCGACATTTTCAAAGTCTAGTCCTTTGCTCACCATCTGGGTACCGATAAGGATGTCAATCCGCTTGTCTTCAAAATCACTGATGATATTTTGATAGGCGTTCTTGGCCCGTGTGGTGTCCAGGTCCATTCGTTTGATAGTGGCATCAGGAAAAATCAGGGGCAGCTCATCTTCCATCTTTTCGGTGCCATAGCCTTTCAAAGAGATGCCAGTATAGCCACACGAGGGGCACTGATTGTGCGGTTTCACTGAATAGCCACAGTAGTGACATTTAAGCTTGTTGATCTTTTTATGATAAACCAGGCTTACATCACACTGGGTGCAAGTAGGAATATAGTTGCATTGTTCGCACTCCATATGGGGGGCAAAGCCACGCCGGTTCTTAAACAAAATAACCTGTTTCTGCTCATCCAGTGCCTCCATTATATGATTATATAATAGAGAGGAGAGGTGGGACTTCATTTTTTTCTCCCGGGTTTCCTTTTTAACATCAGCCACCAAAATCTCTGGTAGCTGCACACCTCCATACCTTTTATTAAGCTCAACCAGGCCATATTTACCTGCCCGGGCATTGTAATACGATTCCACCGAAGGGGTTGCTGATCCCAGCAATATCCGGGCATTATGATGGTTGGCCAACCATACGGCCGCATCCCTGGCATGGTATCGTGGCCCCGGGTCGTGCTGCTTGTAAGATGTTTCGTGCTCTTCATCCACAATAATTAATCCCAGGTTTTTAAACGGGAGAAACAAAGCCGAGCGGGGACCAACCACCAACTGGTAGGTGATTTTTTTATTGATAGAATCAACACCTCCAAGCACAAGGTTATTCCAAACTTCCGTGCGTTCCATTTCATTGAAGCGGGAGTGATACACTCCGGCTATTTCACCAAAATGAAACTGTATTCTCCGGATAATTTGTGTAGTAAGAGCAATTTCAGGAAGGAGGTATAGCACCTGCTGACCCTTCTCCAGGGCCTCCTTAATTAGTTGAATATATATTTCGGTTTTACCACTGGAGGTAACACCGTGCAAAAGCACACAATCTTTTTCTTTCCAAATGTTGTGAATATCCTCCAGGGCTTTGTGCTGATGTTCATTAAACACAATCTCATCGGCCATTTTCTCCTGGTGTTGAAAGCGGCTCACCGTGTTTTTATATACTTCAAGCACTTCTTTTTTATCCAATGCACCGATGGCGGCATCGGCATTTTTCACACTGTTTCTAATCTCTTTTACAGACACTTCCCTTACTGCTGACTGATACCTGTTGGAGAGTTTGATAAAAGCAATTAGCACTTCCAGTTGCTTGGGAGCTCTTTTCTCTGCTTCATCAAAAGCTTTTTTCAGGTTCTGTTCATCCTCATAGGCAGGTCGTAGCCTGACAAATTTTTCAACTTTCTGTCGATACGGATTCTCCAACTCTTCCTTAAGAAGGACAATTCTTTTATCAATCAGGCTGCCAATGAGCGGGAACACCTTTTGCAGCCCTGTGATTTTGCTGACCTCACTAACAGAAAGAGTTTTCTGCACCTCCAGTGCTTCCGCAATGAGAAACTCTTTTTCACCCAGGTTGTGTAACTCACCATCAAAATCGGGGCTGAGGGTAATTCTTGTTTCGCTGGCAAGTTTCATGGCCGGGGGTAGAGCAACATTCATTACTTCACCGGGGGTTGCCAGGTAATAATCGGCAATCCACTCCCAAAATTCGAATTGTTTTTCCGACACGATGGGAAACTCATCCAAGACAGAGAGGATATATTTGGCCTGAAAGCTGCCGGGTGGTGTATGATGAATTTTGCGCACCAGGCCGGAGTAAATTTTTCTTGGTCCAAAAGAGACCACCACCCTGGCACCACTCTGCATTTTTTCGTTCAATTCTGCAGGCACCCTATAGGTAAAGTAACCTGGGAGGGGCAAAGGGAGAAAGATGTCAGCAAAAAGGGTCTTATTATTCATGAAAAAAGCAGTCATTAAAAACATAAAATTAGGCAATTCCCGGCAGAAAATAAAAAAACTGCAACCCGTAAAAGGCTGCAGTTTTAAATATATAAGGAGATCAAGATTTCTATTTATAATTAATCACCCATACAGATGCCCGTACCCCTGGCAGTTTTCACCAGGTCTGATTGCGGATCAACAAAATTATAGTGGGCAATGGCCTCTTTAAATGGCACAGACACAATGTTGGGATGACGATATGCTACCATCTCACCATATTTGCCTTCCAGGACCATTTCAAAAGCTTTCACACCAAACTGTGTTGCCAGGACGCGGTCGTAGGCTATGGGCGTTCCACCCCTTTGGAGGTGCCCCAGTACCGTTTCGCGCATATCTGCTTCCAGTCCACCATCTTTAAGCTCTTTCATGAGCTTGGTAGCAACACCTCCCAGGCGTACGTTTTTGTAACCGGTTTCAGAGCTTTCTTCATAGTACATTTCACCTTCAACAGGCTTGGCACCTTCAGCAACTACAATGATGGCAAAACCTCTTCCCTTGTCAAACCGCTGGTAAATTCTTTCCACTACTTTGGGAACATCATACGCTATTTCAGGGATTAAGCATACGTGAGCACCACCTGCAACCGCAGCATGCAAGGCAATCCACCCGGCATAGCGGCCCATCACCTCCAGGATAAGCACCCGGTTATGACTGTCGGCTGTGGTAACCAGCTTATCAACAGCGGTGGTTGCTTCCTGAACGGCAGTTTGGAAACCGAATGTAAAATCGGTGGCCGACAAGTCATTATCAATGGTTTTGGGAACACCTATAATGTTTAAACCTTTCTCATAAAATTTTTGTGAGATGGCCTGTGACCCGTCACCTCCAATATTTATGACTGCATCCACACCCAAATATTGTAAACGGCGTAACATTTCATCGGAGCGGTCGGCACTTCCCCATGTTCCATCAGGATTTTTGATGGGCCATGCAAAAGGGCCCCCTTTGTTGGTGGTGCCAATGATGGTGCCTCCACGTATGTGTATACCTCCTACTCGCTTTTCATCCAGCACCGCGATTTCATTGGGTTCATTCAATATACCATCAAAAGCGTTGATGCTTCCTATTACTTCCCAGTTTTTCTCTTGCGACGCACGCAGGGTAATAGCCCTGATTACGGCATTCAACCCAGGGCAGTCTCCACCACCTGTGGCAATCAATACTCTTTTTTTCATTTTTGTTATATTTTGTACGCAATAAAAAAGCAAAACGCTACCAACTGTAACCCATTGGTGTTATTTTGCTTGTTTTGTTTTTATTATTCGGTGAGTGCAATCATTAACCGACTTTTGTTCCACATATGAAAGAGCCATATTGTTGGGACAGTAATAAAAAATTTGGTTAAAGGCTTTTTTAACACTCACGTAGATTATCTATATAAAAAGGGAGGAGGGAAAATCCTTTATCCTTAAAAAAGGAAAAAGGAAAAATTTGCCGCAAGGGCAGAAAAAGTCAAATGTAAAACCAATACAAGTATTGAACTTTTTTCATTTGCGAACAGTCAATTCTTTCTGTACGGCAAATCTCCTTTTTTTCCTGAATCCGCGTGTTTCACAACAAGCATATCACCCTTAAATCCGGGGACAATTCTCAGCTGTCAAATAAGAATTGCACCCAATGGATAAAAATAACGCATTTTTACCCAAATTATCAAAACACATGCAAAGGTATAAAAATATTTTTTTCTGACCACATTTTTGCCTTAAATTTTATCACTGTTTGGTTGGATCGATTCGCTTTCGTCTAACTCTTTTTGTACCCTGATATAGCTTGTATCCCAACAACTGACATTCAATCTGACCATTAAAAACCGTTTGGCGGTGTGTGTGTTTCAGTCCAATTTTGTGGGTAAGTGCTTTATCGGGGCTTATAACCCAAGCCTCGAAACCAGGATAATTGTGTTTGAACGTGGCTCCTATTTTCTGGTAATACTCACTAATATCCGGGCTTTGCAATCTTCTCCCATAGGGTGGGTTGAGGACCAGTGTACCATTATTGTGACGGGGTTTTGATGCAAAAAAGTCCTTTTTCTCAAGTCGTACTCTTCCCAGCAAACCAGCTTCCATAATATTTTGCCTGGCAGCATCCATACTCAGGTTACTGATATCGGAGGCAAATATTTCGGGAAGAGATTGGCCCGGGGTTTCTGCGGCGGCACTTTCCCGCATCTGGTCCCAACCTTGGGCATCAAAACTATTCCAGTGCATAAAGGAAAAGTTTTTCCTGAAAATAGCCGGAGCCATATTCATTGCCATCATACCCGCTTCAATGCTAAAAGTACCACTGCCGCACATGGGGTCGTAAAGGGGTTGTTGCTTATCCCAGCCCGAAATCATGATAATACCTGCGGCCAGTACCTCATTCAAGGGGGCTGTAGTGCTCTTTCGGCGGTACCCTCTTTTAAATAAAGGTGCACCACTGCTATCCAAAGATACAGTGCACTGGTTTTGCTGAATAAAAATATTGACTTTTACCTGTGGATCATCCAAATCCACATCGGGCCGCTTGCCTGCTTTATCAATAAAATAATCTGCTATGGCATCCTTGGTACGCTGGGCCAGGAAGTGGGTATTGGAGAACACAGAGCTAAAGGCCAGGGCGTTAATGGAAATGGTTTTGTCTACAGCAAATAACTCTTCCCAGGGATAGGCCCGCAAAATGTCGTAATACTCCTGCTGACTTTCAAAAGTGAATTTATAAACAGGTTTGAGGATACTCAATGCACTGCGGCACCACAAGTTGCTTTTATATATCAGGAGGTCATCGCCATCAAACTGTACAGCACGTCTCTTGGGTTTTACATTATGTGCACCAAGGTCTTTAAGTTCTGCAGCCAAAACATCTTCCAGACCGGAAAGTGTTTTGGCTGTCAGGGTGGTCATTGTTGTTTTCAAAACAGTGTAATTTTTATGAGTGGCCAGCGGTTTTTATTGCAGCTCACCGTTGATAATTACTGACTCCACCTTATTGCTGCCATAAGCATAAGGCATAAAAGAATAGGTGGGAATACGTTTGGTGATAAACACATTGGCTTTTTTCCCTTTGGCAATAGAACCCAGCTCATCCTGCACACCCATTGCATAAGCACCGTTCAGGGTGCTGGCATGGATAACCTCTTGGGGTAACATTTTCATTTTCACACAGGCAAAAGAAAGGATAAGCTGCATGTTTCCTGAAGGGGAAGACCCCGGATTAAAGTCACTGGCAAGGGCCAAAGGCAAACCAGCGTTGATCATATTACGGGCTGGCGGATACTCCATTTCAAGGAAAAAAGCCGCACCGGGCAGCAAGCAGGGCATAGTATCTGATTGCAACAACGCTTTTATTTCATCGTCCCCGGTAAATTCGAGATGATCCACTGAAAGCGCATTGTACTTCACTCCTACCTGTATACCACCTGAAAAATCCAGTTCGTTGGCATGAATTTTCGGGCGCAATCCATGTTTCATCCCGGCCATAAGAATGCGATCGGTTTCTTCCTTTGTGAAAAACCCCCTGTCGCAAAAAACATCAATATAATCGGCCAACTCTTCTCCAGCAACTTTGGGGATCATTTCGTTGATGACCAGGTCTACATACTCACCCTGACGTCCTCTATACTCTGCAGGGATGGAGTGTGCTCCTAAAAATGTGGACTTGATAGTAAGGGGGCTCAATTCTTTCAGCTTTCTGATTACCCTGAGCATTTTCATTTCGCTCTCAGTGGTAAGACCATATCCACTCTTTATTTCAACGGCACCCGTACCCAGCATTTTAATTTCTTCAAGCCTCTCCATGGCCTGCTCCACCAACTGCAGCTCTGTAGCTTCCTGCATTCGCTTGGCTGAGTTAAGAATTCCTCCACCCTTCCTGGCTATCTCTTCGTAGGAAAGGCCTTTGATTTTATCAATGTATTCAATTTCGCGACTGCCATCATAGACGATATGGGTATGGGAATCGCAGAAAGAGGGGAAAACCATTTTACCGGTGGCATCAATTTCCTGCACATCGTTGCCCGTGATACTTGGGTAAACTTCGCTCTGTGCAAGCTCTTCCATTTTTCCAAAAGAATGGATTAGCCCATCTTCAATATACAAGTAAGCGGTTTCAATGGTGTTAAGCTCTGACATTTCCTTTCCGCTTACCTTTTCGCGGGGCTCATGTTCAACCTGTATCAACTCTTTGATGTTCCGGATTAGAATTTTCATGTACATTTTCGTTTTAAGGTTCAAAATGAATGGATTCCTGACAAACCTGCCTCTTGCAGGTTTTAATAGTGCCTGTTTCTGCCTTGGAAACACAGCTGCTTATCGGCTAAAGGGCCTCACACTTCAAGTCTGTAGAGAGTCATCAAGGAAACAAACTAATCATATTTAAGCGCAAACAAAGTTATGAAAACTTTTGTTTGCGCGAATGAAACATAATAAGCTCATTTATGCAAGTGCTTGCCATGCTTAACAGACCTTGGTTTGAAGTATGTTTGCGTGTATCAAGGAAGAGAGTCTTTCTTTAAATCGGATTGGCCGATGTAAAGCCAATGGGAGCCAACCCATCCATAAAAAAATATCCAGGCTTACCGGCGGGCAATGGTAATTTAACCAGACCGGTCATAAACCATAAATTGTGTTTGGGCTGGCAGTAATGCATTTTTATACAAACAATCTTCAACGACTGATTGTTTCATACAATAACCAGGCTTATACAACTTGTTTTTTGTTATAAACCCAAAACCAGATATTATGTGGAAAGAAGAGAACAATCAACTCATCAGACAATTTGAATTCGGTGACTTTATCAGTGCCTTTTCCTTTATGACCCGTGTAGCCTTTGCGGCAGAAAAGATGAACCACCACCCTGAGTGGACCAACGTATACAACAAAGTGGAAATACGTTTGTCATCCCACGATGCAGGCAATAAGGTTACCGACAAAGATCGCCAACTGGCCCGGAAAATTGATGAGCTCCTTTAAGACAGGTACAAGTTAGTTGGACAGCTGTCGTGCTTTTTCTTTATACACTACGGTAACCAGTTGGTTTACGGTATTCAGTTTGTTTTCAAGTCCGTTTTCCAGCCTGATATTAAACTGGTCTTCGATGTTATAAAGAAGCAGGTTGAGCTCCCAGGTTGCTAATCCAAAATCATCGTAAAAATTAGCTGTATAAGAAGGATTTTGTTGGTTCACTCTCATTTTTTTATTGAGAATGCTTTTAATTTCGGTATGTATTTCAGGATATGTCATGGCGGAATTCTTAATTATTAAACAGTGTTTTTTATCGTTGTAATTTTAATGCGACAGTTGTTTCAGTAAATGAACATCGGCTGATAGTTGCGCCGGTTTTATAAAAATTATATTTTCTAATCTTACTTAAAAGCTTTTTTTATCTGATTTAGATATATCGGACATTAGCTTAAGCTATCTTTTCATCAATCTTTTTTAAACCCTCAGCCGTAGCCAGCCCCCTGATAAAGTTGAACATCACCTGTTTTGCAACTTCAGCACGAGCAAAACGTGTTTCAGGGTAAAGTTTTTCCGTGTGCATCATCTGCAACATAGCATGTATCATTCGGCTCAAAATGGCACCATCCACATTTTCACGAAAGAGGCCCTGCTCTTTTCCTTTTTTGATGATACTTTCTGTAAATGCAATATTTTCTTCTTGCTTGTTTTCTATATGCTTAAACCAAATACGGCTGTGATATTTCTGAATATCCTTGAAAAAATTAGGGTGTATATCATTCAATGAAAGCAGTATATAACGAAAGTGCTGATATATCACCTCCAAAACATCATTTTTATGATGACTTTCGATTTCATTTCTTAGTTGAAGACTCTCTTTATATTTATATTCTATGCTGGCTTTGAGTAATTCTGCTTTCGTTGTAAAGCCCTCATAAAGTGTTCTCTTTGATATCCCAAGGCTTTCGGCAATTTCGTCCATCGTAACCGAACGTATTCCATTTCGGAAAAACATAGATGCCGCTTGCTCTGTAATTCTTTCTTGTATTGTCATTAGCATACAATTTTATAATTCTCTACACGATTTTTAATGGTTGAATTGATGAGAATTATTTGTGTCTGCGACCGGCAAACACTTTTGCAACTTTTATTTTAACAAACAGGACGCTACTCAAAGCTCCTGGCTGCTTCCTGGTCGCCCCGGGATAAACGTTTTAACGTTATAAATGCTCCATATCTATTATCAAGTTTCATGCCATTCATCCATAAAACACCATACAGCATTGCTCTTTACCTTAACTCTAAATGATAATCTAAATGTATCTGTTTTTAATGCCGCGTTTTATACTGCCGTTTACATGTTGTTTTCCATTGTGTTTGACTTAGTTCCAATGTCAAAAACCTGTCCAACAAAACAGCACTTCAACTGAATATACCTGGAATATTTTTTTAGCGAAACAAAAGTAAGTAAACTTTGCAAACTGAAATAGTTTTTTCTGATTTTTGCACGTAAATTCTAATCATTCTATCCACAACAGATATAACCTGTTAGTGGTCAGCATTAAACAAAAAAAGGGAAAGATAAAAACCCGATTCGCTTTTGTTCAAAAAAGAACACACTTGTATCATATTTATACAATTCTTATAAAACCGTGAAAAACCATAGGAAAGAAACAGGAAAAGATGCAAGGATTACAGCGGTGGCACAGGAGTTTACTGATAACTTGAAATCCAGTCGGCAGGGTTCAGCTTGTTGTTCTGGTGCCAAACCTCCAAATGTACGTAGGTGTTGGAGTCGGCAGGATCGGTGGCAATAATTCCGATTCTTTCTCTTGCAGAAACCTGCTGACCATTTCTTACATAAACTTCGGCAAGATTTGAATATACCGTAAGGTATTCTCCATGTCTTATAATCACAGCGTAGTTTGCTCCGGGAATACTAATTACCCGGGTAACGGTTCCTTCAAAAATTGTTCTTGCTGAACTTCCCTGTGTGGTAGATATATCAATGCCGTTATTGACAATGGTAATGCCGGGCAAAACAGGGTGCGGTTGCTCACCAAAATGACCGGTAATAACCCCTCTTTCCAGGGGCCAGGGAAGTTTGCCTTTGTTTTCGGCGAAGTTGTCAGAGACAACCTGCTGCTCGGGAGTTAGCCGGAAAGCCTGTTCTTCGGGCTTCCCTTCTGCTCTTGCAGCCTCGGCAGCTTTTCTTCGTTCTTCGGCAATCACCCTTTCTATGGCTTGCTGTAGTTCCCGGGCGGCTTCTTCTTGCCTGGCGAGTTGTTCCCTCAGTTCTTGCTCCTGCTGCTGCAGTTCCTCTACGGCATTACTTTGTTCTTGTTTTTCAAGATTAAGTTGTTCTATCTCCCGTTGATGCTCAGCCAGGGTATTTTGCTGTTGCTGCTTCTGCAGTTCAAGCTCAACCATTGTTTCTTCGAGCTCTTCCCGTGTATCGACTATCTTTTCGGCCTGCATCTGCCGGTGCCTGGCAAGCTGTTGCAAATAACGAAGCCTCAGGTAAGCCTGGTTAAAATCGCGGCTGGAAAAAAGAAACATCACACGTTGAAAGGCATTCCTGTTTTTGTAAGCATAATAAATCATCTGCGCATAAGACTCTTTAAGCTCCTCCAGCTCCTGTTGGAGCTGTTCCACTTGGTGGTCAATTCGGCTTATGCGTTGGTTAATCAGCCTGATTTCTCCTTGAAGGTTGCTGATGAGCTCTTCCCGGGATTCTATTCTGTTGTTTAGAATTACAAGCTGGCTCATATTAAGCTCAGCTGTTTCCCTGGTTTCAGATAGCATTTGGTTGATCAGATGTATTTCTCTTTCAATACGCTGCTTGTCTCGTTCCAATGCACTTCGATCCTGCGCAGCCAGGTTGAAAAAAGGAGTGCAGACCACTGAACACAACAGGGTAATGTAGATGACAAAACGATAATTCAAAAAGTACTTTGAAACTGTTTGTTGTATTTGGGTCATATCTTTTCCCGGCTTATTAATCTGTCAGATGAATATGCCGATACCTGGAAGGAACAGAAAACCTTATCCGTTGTGGCTCATTAATAAATGTACGACTGAAGGACATTTCCAGGTTTGACATATTATTTTGATCAGAGAAAATGATTCTGAGTTCTGAGGGAACGGACTGCCCACTTACTGACTGGTAGCTGCTGTAATCGGCTCTTAATGCTCTGTTGGATTCTTTTTGCTCCACCAGGCTTGTTCTGATGCGCTTGTACTCAGGATCCACCATTAAAGTATGACGAATGGACCCGCCTCCTCCCAAAGACCTGCTGCGTGGGTCGGCATGCAGTTTTAAAAGATGTGGCTCGTTGGTAAGTCGAAACTGATCGTTCCTGAAGTTTGGGAAGTCATTACCTGTGAACAACGCCTGTAGCATATAAAAATCCACATCTGCATTGAAAAGATGGCTCAACGCTTTCAAGTCGCCTTTATAGTATTCAGCCTGCAACCGGTTGAGAACCTTTACGCTATCCGGTGTTATCAAGGCTCTGCCAAGTTCGATACCCAGAATGGGAGCAATGGAAACATAAATGGCCGAATCTTTACGAATTCGTAATGAGCCGCTAATGCTATGAGAGTTTCCTTCGTAAAGCACACTCCCTGAAAAGCGGGTACTGAACCATTCGTAATCGGCCTGGCTGGTATGGAGTTCTTGTAATACAGAGGTAGCCGTTTGGGTAACGGGTAATTCAGGAGCTACATCACGCTTTACCTGGCAGGCAAAGACGCCCAGCAACAAGGACAGTGTCACCCAGCCTATATTAAATTTTTGATTGATCATTTTTTTTAGGTTAAATGAATATAGGAGCCATGTCCGCTCCTAATATTTTATGTTTTTATACCAACGTCAAAGGGCCCAAATAATTTTCTGTTTTATTCATAAAGCGTTTCATCTTCGATCTTTTTCCGCAAAAACTCCGACCCCTCTTCACCGGTTTTCTCTTCTGCTTTCAATGCTTTTTCCCAGTATTGAAGCGCACTTTCCTTTTCTCCCAGCTGGTAGAGTACATCACCAAAGTGTTCAAGCACCACTGCACTTTTGCTTTCAGCTTTCTCAAGAGATTTTTCTATCCACTTGCGGGCTTCCTTATAATCGCCCATTTTATACTTTATCCATCCAAACGTATCCAAAAATGCGGCATTATCGGGCTGTATTTCCAGTGATTTGGCTGACATCTCTAATGCTTTCTCAAGATTTTCATTTATGACGGACATGTAATAGCTATAGTTGTTCAATGCATAAGCATTATCAGGATCAAGGGTAATAGCTTCCTCATAATACTGAAAAGAAGATGAATGGTTGTCAGCCTGGTAGTGGGAGTCGCCCAAAAGTGTAAGGAACTGGCCAAAGAGCTCATCATCGGTAAAAGCATAATCCTTACCACTGGTTAGGATGGAAATGGCCTGTTCATAATTGCCCAGCTGATAGTTGGCAAGTCCATTAAAAAAGTACAGCAAGGGTTGCTCAAAAAAATACTCCAATGCCTCTTCCGATATTTCCGCCATGGCTTCAAAGTCTTCCATTTGCGAAGTAATAATAAGGGATTGATGCCAAAACCCAAATTCAGAAGGGTCGTTTGTGGCCGCTCTATAATAGTGCTCCAGAGCTTCATCAAACTTTTGGTCGCGGTAAAGGAAATCTCCGTATATGGCATTGCTACGGGCATCATCAGGATGGCGATCCAGCATTAGTCGAGCCAGTTTTCGTGCCGGCTCAAGATAGGAAGGGTCGTCCTCGCTAAGGTAGTAATAGGTTGCCAGGATGCTGGCCTTGCCTTCCAGGCCCATTTGAGGACTTTCAAAAGCTTTTAGTAACTGCTCAAAAGACTTTTCTTCATCTCCTTTGTTTCGGTAATAGTCAGCCAACAGTAAACGAGCCATAGCGTTTTCGGGTTGGGCTTCGAGCATCTCCTGGTAAACTCGGTATGCCTCTTCATCCTTACCAGCTTCCTGGTAAAGTTCGCCAAGGATTTCCATGTAGCTCACCTCATTAGGAAAATAGGTCAGCAGTTTCCGGGCCTCTTCGATAGCTCTTTCCACTTCACCCATCTCAAGCAGAACCCTCTGCTTTTGCAATGAAAGTTCATTGTTAAAACCTCCGGTTCTTTCAATCTCATCCAATACATCGATGGCCTTTTCGTACTCCTGCAAATACAACAGCGTGCTTAGCAAACTGATTTTCAGATTGGTGTCAGTAGTGTGCTCTTCAACCATCTTTTGCTGTATCTGTAACCCCTTCTCATTTTTGTCCTGGATAAAATAAATGTCTGCAAGAAGCAGGTTATAATATTTATTTTGGGGATCCAGGTTAACGGCTTTCAACGCAAACTCTTCGGCATCTTCCACAAAGCCTTCCTCCACATGCAGCTTAGCTAAACCATACCACGCAGCATCATTCCCCGGATCTGCCTTACTGGCCTCATCATATAAGATAAGCGCATGGGCACGGTTATCAAGAAACTCCTGTTTTTTAGCTTCAATAATCCGGGCAGTACTTTCCAGCTTATCAATGGCAGTGGGCTCTTCTGCTTGGTCTGCGGTGGGTTCCGAAACCTTTTGTTGGGTCCCGCATCCGGCAACAAGCACAAGCACAGCCATGACAAAATAATGTAGGATCGGGATTTTTTTGAACATCTTCATGATAGGGTCTTTATTCAAACACATTGGGTAAAGCGTTTCTTTTACTGCTCTTCCCGGTTTAGGAGTCATCTATTATATCAACACACGCAACTGGCTAAAGTTACAAAATCTTTATCTTTTCATTTGTGAAAAATCACCCAGGCTTAACTCCCAGGGGCTTCCCTCCAACACCGCTTGGTTTCCGATCATGGTATTATCAAGCACTACATGACTAATGCTGGTATTTTCGGCTATAATACTATTGGAAATAACGGACTGTCCGATCCGGCTGCCATCCCCAATGGAAACATACGGTCCAATGACGGAATTTTTCAGTTGTACGTTTTGGCCAATAAAGCATGGTTGAATAATAACTGCATTTTCCTGCACTATATTATCCGGGACAGACAGTTTTTCCAGATTAGCCAGCACACGCTGGTTGGTATAAACAGTTGCATTTTTATTGCCACAATCCATCCACTCAACCACATCCCCGGTTTTAAAAGCTGTACCTTTGACTCGCATGTTTTCCAGGGCATCTGTGAGCTGATATTCTCCACTTTTTACAATTTTTTGGTCCACAAGATACTGTAGTTCGTTTTTCAGCATCTCCCCATCCCTGAAATAATAGATGCCGATGATGGCCTGATCGGAAATGAAATGGGTTGGCTTTTCCACAAAATCGGTAATAATGCCTTTATCATTGGTTTTTACCACACCAAAAGCACTGGGATCCTCCACGCGGTGGGTCCAAATAATGCCATCCTGCTTTTCATCTAGTTTAAAGTCGGCTTTGAACAGGGTATCAGCAAAAGCTACAATGGTTTTCCCCTTGAGGGATGGAGCTGCACACAAAACAGCATGCCCCGTCCCCAGAGCCTCCTCCTGGTAGTATATTTTACCCTTTGCGCCAGCCTTGCGGGCAATATCCAACAACCTCTGCTCTACTTCCTTACCAAAATCACCAATGATAAAAGCAATTTCCTCGGGTTTTTCTTCACAAACACTTACAATATCTTCACAAAGTCGTTGTACAATAGACTTGCCTGCCACCGAAAGCAATGGTTTGGGAACGGTTAATGTATGAGGCCGCATTCGCTTACCCATTCCGGCCATGGGGATAACTAAATTCATAACGCTATTTTAGGTTTTCATTTGGGTTTAAGCAATACTCTTAAATCATAATCTGTCGGGTGATAGTGAAAGGGGGGGTTGGGTTCATTCTTTCCAGTGCAAAATGGCAGCAAATTCAACATACTTGTTCTTTTGAGAAACCGTGTAAAACAATCACTGCTCCGAACAATCTCTTAATTATTGCACCCCGGTATGTCCAAACCCTCCGGCACCACGATCCGTATGGTTCAGGGTTTGGGCTTCTTTCAGGCTTACTCTTTCGTGCCGGGCTATCACCATTTGAGCGATGCGCTCACCCGATCTTATGGCAAACTCCTCGTTGGACAAATTCACCAGGATTACTTTGATTTCACCTCTGTAGTCAGCATCAATCGTGCCCGGAGCATTGAGCACAGTAATACCTTTTTTTGCTGCAAGACCACTTCGGGGCCTCACCTGGGCTTCATAGCCCACAGGCAACTCAATAAACAAACCTGTAGGAACCATAACCCTTTCAAGAGGTTTCAACAAAACCGGCCCGGGGCAAAAAGCTCTTAAATCCATCCCGGCAGACTGCGCCGTTTCATAGTGAGGCAGGGCATTGTCTGACTTATTCACAATTTTTACATCCATGTTTCAAAATTTGATTCACAAATTTTATCCTGAAAAATCCCACAAATTTAAGGATTTACCTTTTACCAAAACATTTTTGACACCATCGATCAGTCCTCTTTCTTTTCTATCTTAAGACTATCTTTCAATGTTCTGGGGTGCTGAGTAAGCCAAATTTCTTTTTCATCATAGTAGATAATATCCTGAATTGCTTCTATTACAGGCGCAATGCTTTGATTGTTGTTACTCAGGATAATAATTGTGGTGTGATCATTGACAAATCTTTTCAGCGTTGTTCTGAAACCCCGCCACCTTCCAGGATGGTGTACAATTTTCTTATCCAGAAAAGTTTGCAAGCGCCAGCCAAGGCCATACCTAACGAGCGAATCATTGTTGAGTGTTGCATTTGCAAACGCTTTTTCCCATACGTGGGGTGGCAAAAGTTCGGACCGATGCAGGGCCTGGTCCCATTTAAATAAATCATTCACCGAAGAAAAGATTCCTTTATCTCCAAGGGGACCGTCAAGTCTATCGTCGGGAATCCTTATCTGGCTGCCCCTCCATTGCCTGAACCCATAAGCCCTGTTGCTAACCTGGGGTGGATTATGAAGGTCAAACACAAAAGACTGATCCATCCCCAGAGGTTCAAAAATATGCTGGTGAATATACTGTGCATAGGACTGCCCTGAGATTCTTTCTATAAGCAGCGCAAGAAAAACAAATCCGGTGTTAGAATAATTAAAACGCTCCCCGGGGGTAAAATTCAGGGGGCGTGGATGCCTGAGAAATAACTGTAATACATCTTCATTGTCTGGCAATTGACTTCCTCTCCAGTAACGCTCCAGCATCCACATATAGTTTTGCAGTCCTGAGGTGTGCGTGAGCATATGCCTGATAGTGATGTTGTCGTAGGGAAATGCGGGTATATGTTTTTGTACCTTGTCGTCCAGGTCGAGCAGCCCTTTTTGTTGAAGTTGCAAAATGGCCGTTGCTGTGAAGGTTTTGGTAATGCTGGCAAGCTGAAACGAAGTTTCCTTGTTAAGTGGTAAAGCCTGGTTAAAGCAGGCCATGCCAAAAGAACGCTCATAAATCAACATGCCGTATCTGGATATCAGCACATTACCGTTAAAGTTTTT
>SLQX01000205.1 GCA_007131245.1 Bacteroidales bacterium | reverse complement strand
GCCAGCGCCCGCTGAATGATATACTGGTTAAAACCCCAGTAATAGAGGTTGGCCACCCAGAGTCCACCTATCAGTACGCCAATACCGGGCAGGTTGAAGTATTCGGGATGGTCGCGGCTGAGTATCATCTGAAATTTGTCTCCTGCCACCTCATACATGTGTCCTGCTCCCGCAAAAATACCACCATCAGGGGTTACATGGTGCAAAGCAATAAGGGTTGTGATAAATCCACCAATAATCAGCAGTACCACCTGAATAACATCTGTCCAGGCTACAGCCGACAAGCCACCCCAAATGGAGTAGGCTGCTGCAAAAAATGCCAGTCCCAGGATAAATGAAAACACCATGGAGCCATCTCCATTACCCAGGATGGTATCCAGAGAGATGGCTCCCAGGTAAAGCACAGACGTGAGATTTACAAAAATGAACAATGCTACCCAGAAGATGGCAAGAATGGTTTTCAGGTTGGTGTTGAACCGCTTTTCAATAAACTGGGGGATGGTAAACAACCCCTGTTTGATGAAAATGGGCATAAAAAACTTGGCCACAATGATGAGTGTAAGTGCAGCCATCCATTCGTAGGAGGCAATGGCAAGGCCAATGGCAAACCCCGAGCCAGACATTCCCAAAAACTGCTCTGCAGAAATGTTGGCTGCTATCAGCGAAGCTCCGATGGCCCAAAATGGCAGGCTTTTGCTGGCCAGGAAATAGTCTTCGGCACTTTTCTTTTGTCCTTTTTTGGTGCGCGATACCCAAAGACCCACGGAGAGAATAAGCAAACCGTAGGCTGCAAAAATGATATAATCAAGTGTGTCAAAAGTATTCATATGATTTGATTTATGTGAAAAAAATCTGGCAAAATTTTTATAAACACAAGCCCGGAATAAGGCCGGACAAAGTTAATCAATAATAGGATTTCTTATCTAAATCCTGCTGGCTGAATAGTATTTTACTTTTCCCTTTTTGGGGTTGCCTGTTATCCATCTACGGTTCCGAGCTTCGGTTTTCCTTACCTGATACCAAACACCCAGGTGTTCTTTTCATGATATGTTTCACCTGCGTTTAACAGGGTTGATGGAAACCCTGGCTGGTTTGGACTGTCGGGGAAATGCTGGGTTTCCAGGCAAATGGCCGAATGTTGGTGGTATGATGTGTTGTTGTGTCCGGATAACTTGCCATCCAAAAAGTTGCCCGTATATACTTGAATGCCGGGCTGCGATGTATAGATTTCCAGGAACCGGCCGGATGGTTTATGCGAAAGTATGGCATCGGGCTGTTGTTTTGAGGATGGGCTTTGATGGAGAACAAAGCAATGATCGAGTCCGCCGGAGATATTGTCCAGTGCTTTCTGTAAAGGTTGAAACGTGGAAAAATCAAAAGGTGTATTTGCACAGGGTATTTTGTTTCCTGTGGGGATTTGGTGAGTGTCCAGCTCCAGGTAATGGCTGGCATTTAGCTTCAGGTGGTGATCTCCGATGGTTTTTTGAAAACCTCCCAGGTTGAAGTAGGCATGGTTTGTAAGATTGACATGGGTGGTGGCATCACTTTGTGCCTCGTAGCTTATTTCAAGGATATTGGGTTCTTTCATAGTGTAGGTAACCGCGCAGGAGAGGTTGCCGGGATACCCCTGATCCATGTGTGGACTGCTGTAGCAAAGGCGCAGGATGGCTGTGTTTTGCGATGTTTGGAGTTGACTTTTCCATAGCTTGGTATGAAACCCTCCAGGACCACCATGCAGATGGTTGGGGCCATTGTTTATGGGCAAATTGTATGTTTTCCCCTCAATGGTGAAACGTCCTTCCCTGATGCGATTGGCAAAGCGCCCTACGGTAACACCCAAAAAGGGATGGTCGTGAAGATAGGACTCCAGAGTTGGAAAACCTGCGGTAATCTCTTCAGTTTTTCCCTGCTTGTCAGGTGCTATGATGGAGGTGATGGATGCTCCAAAATCGCAAATTTGAATGGACAAGCCGTTCGTGTACTCAAAGTTGAAAATCTGGACTTCTTTTCCGTTGGGCAAGACACCAAATAACTGCGTAGATGTTTTCATAAGGTTGAGATGTATTGATGCAATTATGTATTATCCTTACTGTGTTATTCGTTTTGCGGTACTTTGCTGTGATAGATTTCCTGTAAGGGATGTCTAAGATAGTTTTAAAGTTTGTTTTCACGTAAAGTTTTGATAAACTTTTTTATCCTTATCCCTGGCCAAAAACAATCGATGATTCATAAGCATTATGTATAAAAAATGCAAGATTTGTTTGGAAATCTGATTGTTGAATTGGCTAAAGTATATGGATGCAACGGTTTCTTAACCAGGAATAAAAAAGGGCGGAATAGTTCCGCCCAATGAATCTTTTTCAAATTGTTGCTGTGTATGTTTCAGGTAACTAATTATTATACCTGGGGGTCATCCATCACTTTTTTGTTTCCAAAAACTCAATGGCTTTGTTAAAAACATTCTCTGCGGTGTACCCCAGCTTTTCATCCAGGACACCTGCAGGGGCTGAATAGCCAAAGCTTTCCAGGCCAATGCTGATGCCTTTGGAGCCGGTGAGGCCTTCCAGCGTAACCGGCAAACCAGCAGTGAGTCCCAATACCGGCACACCAGCAGGAATTACCTCTTCCTGGTATTTCTTTGCCTGTTCACGGAAAAGACCTTCGGAAATAACAGATGAAACCTGTACTTTGAGTCCTTTCCTTTCATTGAGCAGCATCGCTCCCTCATAAAGGGTTGATACTTCGGAGCCATTGCCCACCAACACAATGTCGATGTCCCCCTGGTCTTTCATAACCACATAACCTCCTTTTTTTGCACCCATGGCTTCTTCAAAGCGATGGGTTGTGGCCGGCAAATCGGTAATGTTTTGGCGTGAAAGCAGCAAAGCTGTGGGCGTATCTTTATTTTCCAGGGCCATTTTCCAGGCAACGGTGGTTTCGGCAGCATCTGCCGGACGTAATGCCAGGAAACTTCTTTTTTTACTGTGATTTTTCATTTTCTCCAGCAGCCTGATTTGAGCTTCCTGCTCAACGGGTTGGTGCGTGGGGCCATCTTCACCCACACGGAAGGCATCATGGGTCCATACATATTTTACGGGCAATTCCATAAGAGCTGCCAACCTTACAGCTGGTTTCATATAATCGGAAAAAACGAAAAAGGTTCCGCACACAGGGATAACACCACCGTGCAGGGCCATGCCATTGGCAATGGCTCCCATGGTTAGTTCTGAAACACCTGCCTGCAAAAAAGCACCACTAAAGTCTCCTTTGGTAAACTGTTTTGATTTCTTCAGGAAACCATCTGTTTTATCGCTATTGGATAAATCGGCCGAAGCGACAATCATGTTTTCCACATGCTCGGCATAATGGGCCAGAACTGCTCCCGATGCGGCGCGTGTGGCTATCCCTTCCTTTTGTTCAATAGCTGCATAGTCAATGTCGGGCAGGTTGCCTTGGTAGAAGTTTTGCAGTTTACGGGCAAGATCGGGGTTCTCTGTTTCCCATTTCTCCTGCTGCTCATTGTTCTTTTTTACGACTTCTCTTTTCTTTGTGTTGACCTCATCCCAGTATTTTTTCACATCATCGAAAATCACAAAGGGATTTTTGGGGTCACCGCCCAGGTTTTGAATGGTTTTTTCGAAAGAGGCACCCGCCTTGGAAAGGGGCATTCCGTGGGTAGACGTTTGTCTTTCAAAGGATTGTCCATCCTCTGTTATCGCTCCTTTACCCATGGTGGTTTTGCCAATAATCAGTGTAGGGGCATCTGTTTGGCTGTGTGCCTTTTTGAGGGCTTCTCGGATGGCATTGGGGTCATTGCCTTCGATGGTGGTTACATTCCATCCCCATGCCTTGTATTTCATGGCGGTATCCTCATGGCTTACCGCATTTGTCTTTGAAGAGAGTTGAATATCGTTGGAGTCATAAAACATGATCAGGTTATGCAGGCCCAGGTAACCGGCAATTCTGCCTGCTCCCTGGCTGATTTCCTCCTGAATTCCACCGTCTGAGATAAAAGCATACGTTTTGTGGGCATGAACCTCCCCAAACCTCTCCACTAAAAACCGTTCTGCGATGGCTGCTCCAACTGCATTGGTATGTCCCATTCCCAGGGGTCCTGATGTGTTTTCTACACCATGTGTCTGATGCACTTCGGGATGGCCGGGGGTAATGCTACCCCATTGTCGGAAATTTTCAATGTCTCCCATCTTGTAGTATCCTGCCAGCAGCAGGATGGAGTAGAGCATGGGCGACATATGACCCGGGTCGAGGAAAAAACGGTCGCGGTTTTGCCATTTCCCGTTATCGGGATCGTAATTGAGAAATTCAGCATACAGAATGTTTACAAAATCCGCTCCTCCCATAGCTCCACCGGGATGTCCCGATTTGGCTTTTTCTACCATAGCAGCTGATAAAACCCTGATGTTATCAGCGGAACGTCCAGTTATCTTATCCATAAAGCAATATGATTATATGTTTTGTGATACAATATTAAACTCATTCAAGAAAGTGCAAAAGTAATCATTTTGATGGATACAGAAGATGGCAACTTTGGGACGGGAAATGATAATTGGGTGTTAGCCTGCATTATTCACAAAAGCAAACAAATTCTTGCAAAAACTCAAATTGTTTGCTTTTTTCAAGTGCTTTTACATCAGGCTATCTGCCTGGTTGCGAATGCCTTGAAGAAGAATACTATGTCGGCGACTTTCGACACCTCGCATCTGACCTGAATTAAAAAGCATGAATAATGCAGGTTAGCAAGATGGAGTTTGGTGAATTACCTTGATGCAGATGCTTTTTGTTACATATTCGTGGCAAATGCTTAAGTAAAGCAGAAAAAGTGATACTATCGGGTCCCATAGTATTGGAGTAGCAACCCCCCGACGTTTTAAAAACACATGATTTTTTAGTGCATATTTAAAATAAATCCCTAG
>SLQX01000242.1 GCA_007131245.1 Bacteroidales bacterium | reverse complement strand
GTTCGATCATGGCCAATATCGAAGACCAGCCTATTGTCAGGCCCTATCATTTCCTGCCCTTTGTCGTGTCAATCCTGGCTGGCTGCTTTGACCGTGAACAAATCGTCCGCTTGACCAATCCCAGACTGCAGTATACGGTCAATTTGCAGGCACCGAACCGGCTGCTGCTCACGGTCGTTAACAATACGCCCAGTGAGCAGACCTTCAGTCTTAGTGTTTCCGGAAGTGTCAGCTTCAAGCTGCAACCAGTCGTCCTGACTAGGCACACGCCACCCTTGCGGACACAGGTCTCCTGTGTTAGTAGCAGCCCAATTATATAACAAACCATACGCTTCTATTGCTTCTGTTTCAGAGCTAATCCCTTCCAATTCTTCATGGGGATAAATACTGTAGGCACCCTCAGTGGCATTGCCCCATTCATCATTGGTTAAGCCGGTACTTATCTGGTCTTCATTATGGTACCTTGTAGTTTTAAGGTTTTCGGCCATCCACTCCTGGTTACCTATAATAACCGAATAATAATGGTTGCCATCAATGTCCACAACACCATCTCCAATTATTATTTGGCAGTGAGGGTCAATACCCAGAGAGTCTTCCAGAACCTGAATGCGTTCTTCCAATAAATCAACATAGTTTTTGGTTGCAGCATCCTGATTTGCGACGGGATCAGCAAGGTTAACAATGCGATCATGCGCCATGTCACCCTTAAATGAATTCTCCGATTTTTTAGCATATAACGCATAGGGCACACTGAGTATCTGGCTTATCCCTGTAATGGAGTAGTTGGTCCCACCGTCCGGATCTATTTCGATTTGAATAAAATACGGCCCGCTTCCCCAGTTTATATTTGAAAAATCGCACCTGCTATTGCCCGAACCTATCTGGATATTAACCAACCCATTGTTATTAGTGACAGGGTTATGTGACTCAACGTAAACTGCTTCACCTTTAACACTACCCTGAAGCAAGCTCACCCTCATGGATACCTCTTGGTTTACCAGCAGCATGTTATCGTTATCCCTGATTACAGCCTGGTAGTGCACAACCTCCGGAATATCGGCTCTGGCAATAGACACCAAAATAATCAGGCAGCAGCATAGAATCTGTTTTAGCATCGCTTTAGTTTTTTAGGATTTTAAAAGTTTGGAGGATTTTTTGTTTTTGAAAGATTTTCATCAGGTACACTCCAGAATCCAACCCTTGCATTGAAATAAGCGTTCGTTGGTTTAAAAGGGGGCCTTTCTTAATTTTTTCCCCTTTAAGATCAAAAAGACCATAAAAAACAACCTTTTTTTCCTGACAGTTCAAATTAATAGTAAGCTGATGTTTCACCGGATTAGGGTAAACAGAAAAAACCTGGCTGCCCTTTTCTTCAAGCTCAACCCCTGTAATTACCCATATTTCCCAGGGCTGCTGAACACCCTCCATTAAAGGGTGCTCAGTGCCCAAAAGCCCCTGACCCAATGTAAAACTCATAGAGCCTCCCTCACTTAGCCCATCATTACCTGCAACTACAACACCTCGTTGACCCAGATGTAATAAAGGCCAGAGAAGGCAACAGGTAAACACAAGTATGCTGACAAATCCTGTTCTAAGGTTAAGCCTGCAATTAATTGCTTTAAAAAACAAATAAAACAGAGTGCTGCTGGCACTCAAAAAACAGAAATATATCTTCATATTAGTTAACTATTACAATCCTTCGAACCAAACTACCATTCCTGGTTTGAAGATAAAGCAGGTAAATGCCGGGCTTAAACTCACCAGTATCTATTTGGTAATAATTTGTTTCTGAGACGAAATGATAAAGATCTTGCCCTTCCATGTTCAGCAACACACCCTTTTGAATATCCGAGGATGATTGAATGTACAACTTACCATCAGAAGGATTTGGATACACGCTAACGTTTTTAGCATCAGAGCCCAAGCTACCAGATGAGGTGTTATTGGCAACACTCCCGGTTAAAAACACCTCAACAACTTCAAAAGAACCTCCCTTTTTAACTTTTAATGTTAATGTTTCTGTCAAATCATCGTAGATTTTCTTTGCTCCATCATATTTGAAATCCAGACTAAGCTCTGCACCCGGAGCAACAACAAGAGGTGTTTCAACTTCACATACAGAAAAACCTTCGCAGGAGAAAGAGATTTCCTCAATCATCCCAAATCGTGATTCCGGGTTATGAACCACCAGGCTTTGCGTAACCGTTTCTCCGGGTATGATTTCACCCAAATTAATGGTGTCTGATTTTGCTTTTAAGGAGGCATAAAACAATGAAAAGATTTCTGCTGAATCATATATATCAGAAAACTCAAAAGACCCACCAATGGAAATCAAATTACCATCAGGTAAAAAATCAAGCGAGTGGAAGTGTCGAACATCATTCATGTCAGACAACCTTATCCACTGCATGCTTGCTATATCAAGATACTCCACACTCTTGCAACTTTGGCCACCTGCAACAAGAAGGTTTCCTCCTGGCATGGTAACCAATTCTGCATTCGCTCGTGCCTCGTTCAACATAGGACCGGATGTCCATTCACTTGTGACAGGGTCATATATTTCAGTTGTTCTCCAGATTGCATTATCCTGAACAGAAACCCCGCCAATCACTATTATTCTACCATCGGGTAAAGCTGCAACATTGAATTGTTGCCTTTTTTGCAGCATTGGTTCATGTTGACTCCAAGTATTTGTTTGGGGATCAAACTTGTCCACATCCTTACGTGTCGTCCAGCTATCTTCATACCTGGAACCTCCAATATAAAGCACCTCACCATTTTGAAGCCGAATTAACCGACCCAGGGAGCGTCCTGTGCTAATTTTGCTATCAGGCATGCTCCATAAAGACGTTTCAGGATCATATATCTCAGATGAATCAAAAAAGGTGAAGTTGCCATCTGTTCCCCCGGCTATCATTACCCTTCCTCCAGGTAGCTCAACTGCATCGTGCCCGCCACGGCCATGTGCTAATTGGCCAGTAAGTTCAAAGGCATCAGTCTCCATGTTGTAAATTATGGCATCATCGATTCTCCCCTGTGAACCGGATCCACTTACAATCATAAAATCTCCGCTTGAAAGGCGTAACGAAGCATATTGCACAAGCCGACCCTCATTTAAAGCAGGACCTGCTTCCCACCTTTGGGTTAAAGAATTAAACAATAGACTTTCCAAAGGATAAAAAACTCCCGAACGAGTTTTTTCTTGAGAATCTTTCTCCACTGCCATTCCACCGACAACCATTAAGTTACCATTGGGCAGAAGGAAAGTTGAATGGAGGCTGAGTGCATAAGGAAGAGTTTCGGTAAAACTCCAGCTGTCTTTGGCTTCCCTATTTCTATTATTTTCATGTCCCTCGTTTGGGTCTATCAAAACATGACCTACATTGTCTGTATACCAGCTTTTGTTTGTTTCCTGGCATACCCCCAAGGTGTCTACAGGAACAAAAGGAAACGCTTGGCTCATTACAAAAAATGAACTTAAAAGAAAAACAAAGAAAAGAGCACCCAGACTTTTCAGAAAAAGTGTATTATAACAACCAACAAGATACATTTTAAGGTTTTTTAGTTTCATAAATACTCTGTTTTTGGGGTCAAACAGGATGATAAGCAGTGCTTACCCCTAAGGGGCAAGCACTACTTATTTATTACTTTAACAGTTTCTCGATATCCGTAATTAATAGAAGTAAAATGCACATAATCTATCATTCCTGTCAGACACAAATCCTACCTTACCACCTGAATTATACGGGAATAATAACCTTTTGAAGTTTCAACCCTTAACAGGTAAGTACTACTTTCAAGGTAAGCTACATTGACAATATGTTCTTTAGCATCAACCTGTGAGTGATAAACCACATTACCATAGAGGTCCATCACTTTTATGGTTTCAATGAGGTGTGAACAATAGATATTCACATTATCACTGGCTGGGTTGGGGTAAAGTTTCACATCCGAAGCATCCAGTAACTCCACATGGGTATCAAAATCCTCTTCTATATTAAATTCTACAGTAGCTATCTCAGACACCCCTGAACTATACTGAGCCTGCACTCCTGCTACATGCTCCCCTTGGCTCAACTGGACGAAAAAATGTTCAAGTTCTGACACGCCTGTTACCAATGGGCTTGCCATGTCATTCAAAAAGATATTAAACCCCTCAAACACTTTAAAATCAACCAATTGCTTTTGCCCTGAGCATTTTAAATCAGATTTACCTACAAAAACATTATCAAGTGTAATAATGGGTGTAGCCAAATCGTATTCCATATGTTCGCGGAATGCTATATAAACCTGGGTTCCGGGAGCCACATAGTTGGTTAAATTATACTCGTAATAATTCCATTCAGTAGAGCTACCCGGACCAAATTTCAAGCTGTCTACAACAATATCAAAAGCTTCTGCTTTATTTTGACCAGTGGTAGAAAGCCGGATTTCAACCCTGTCATCAAACATATCAGGCTCATATCGCAAATAAAAGGAAAGAACAGCGTCATTGGCAACTGTTATTTGAGGTGTTACCAGCCATTGATCATTAACCAATTCTCCCCCTGTTTCATATGTAACATAAGCCATGTGTTGGCCTCCTCCGGGTGAAGGCTCAACCTCTCCTCCGCCCCAGCCAAGGGGTGTTTGTCCAGCCTTTATTCGTTGCCATCCCATTCCGTCATCAGGATTTATCTTTATCCATCCTTCCGGAGGAAATGCATCTCCTTCGAAGTCCTCAAAAAAGTCCTCCGTATTATTCCAACTAAACAATGCTGTACCAGGTGCCTGCTCTTCCGGATGAACATCCAGCCCATATGGCTGGTGAATATACTCTTTCAAAGCCACTTGGTAGGATTCTGTTTCCTCGTTTATCTTAATCCCTTTGGCTTCATAAAGTTCATGACCATACAGCCTAACCGAAAGGTTGTATTTTTCTTCACCCCAACCTGTCCAAACTTCC
>SLQX01000289.1 GCA_007131245.1 Bacteroidales bacterium | reverse complement strand
AGTAAAAATGATGGTGGCAATCAGCCCGGTCAAAAAGATCGCTGAATCACTGAAGGTTTGCTGAACTAATGAGCCTGATGATTCACTTAACCAGCTCTTGAGCTGATTCATCAGATCATCTTTTTCCAGGTTGGGAATAATGCCTATGTTACTGTTCAACCAGGCAGTAGCCTCTGCAAGTACTGTAATGATTTTTTCCTGGAAGTGCGAAAATTCACTGGCGATGGAAACAATCTGGGTTGAAAAAAGATATATCCCGCCCACTAATACCAATATGGTTGTCAGAATAGAAAATAAGGCGGCAAACATACGGTTTACCTTCCATTTTTCGAACCTGTTGGCCAGGGGTAAGAGAATAAATGAGATAAGCAATGCAAAACTGATAGGAATAAGAATAGTCCTGCCTACCACAAGTATTGCAAACAAGGCAAAGGTGGTTGCAATTGCAAAAAACATTTTTTGAAAAGAGATATTCATTATAACGAACGTTTATAGCCAGAAACCCAAGCCTGTATGCTATGAAAGTATATCAAAGAAGTTTATACTATTCAAGATGTCATTTGAAAAAATTGTGGAATACAGCAATAGGTTCTTTTTATAGTTTTTCTGGCCTATCCCTGGCCTGTTATGTAAGACAGGCAATATCATCTTCTTTTACTTTATTGTGTATTTTGGCAATATCGGTAAGGGTGTCATCTGTTTTCAATTTATGTTTTTAGGGTTAGATGCCTGCCCTGCAATATGCAAGGGGCCTTTCCTTTACGAACACTGCTTTGGTACATGTAAGCATTATTTAATGGCGGAGGCTTTATCAATTTTTTCTTTAATCGTGTCTTCAAATTTCTTTCTCGTTTTAGCGATTTTTTTGTGGGCATCCGCCCCTTTTTGGGGAGCGAATAACATTCCTATTAATGCACCGGCGGTGGTGCCTATCAGTATGCTTAAAAACACTTTTCCTCTTTTCATGGTTATATAAAATTGATTTTTGCACGGATGCTTATTTCCCCTTGTGGGGTATCCGCATGATGGATATACACCCTTGATTGGGTTTAACGAATCATACTCGTTTCTAAAATTTTTGCATTAAATAATCAGAATTTCGTCAAACTTTTCTTCCCTGTATAAGTCTGAATATTATAGCAATGGCTGCAATAACTAACAGGATATGTATAATCCCACCAGCACTATAGCCAATAAAACCGACCAGCCATGCAATTACTAATATGACTGCAATGATATAAAGTAAACTTCCCATGATTTAGATTTTTAAATTGTTAATAAAAAAGTTTGGATTGTTGGCGCACATGCACTCCATAATGATTAGTTCTTAATCACCTTTAAGGGTTGCTGTTGCAACCTTCTTCTTACTGTAATCTTTTTAAAGTAAAAGAATAAGAAGCAATACGATTAGGATTGCACCACCTACTGATATATAGACACCCCCTGATGGTCTTTGCTCTTTTTGGATATCACGGACTTCTTTTCTTAATTCATTTTTTTCAGATGAACTCAAAGCTGACAAATCCATTTCGTTGATTTCATTTAGTCTGTCGAGTTGAGCATTGGCATAAGTGGTTTCAGCGGTTTCAGCAGAGCTTACCATTGCCAGCTCAGCTTCCGGTATAGAAAGGATTGTCTGACTGGTTTCAGCTGGTGTGATTGCTGTTAGTTCAGTTTTTGCCGGATCTATCGAAGCAGGCTCCATCGTGCTTTCTGCTTTCAGGTAACCTGGATTCAATGCAAATAGGATGGCTGCCATGGCAAACCAGATTGAAAGTTTTTTCATGGTGATAAATGTTTGTGGTTTCACGCAACTGGCGCGATCAGATGTAAAAGCATTTTACGTTATAAAGGTAATGCTCACTTATGGCTTATATATTACACCCAAAAAGTAAAGTATTACACAAATCACAGGTTTTCAAGATTTTTCATGCGCTTGAGCTTCAATTTCTTGAAATAAGAAGGAGAGGTGCCCGTAATTTTTCTGAATTGATTGGAAAGATGTGCGACACTGCTATAATGAAGTCGGTAGGAAATTTCGGTAAGGTTGAGTTCATCGTACAACAATAGTTCTTTTACCCTTTCAATTTTATTGTTGATGATATACTGCTGGATGGTAATGCCATTTAATTCTGTAAAAACATTAGACAAATAAGTGTAATCGTATCCCAGTTTTTCGCTAATGTAGTCAGAGTAATTTACTTTGGGCATTTCTTCGGAGAAGTGGATCATTTCAATAACCACATTTTTTATTCTTTCAACCAGAATGATCCTCTTGTCATCAAGCAACTCCAGCCCCGATTTGCTAAGCGTTGTTTTGAGCTGGTCACGCTGTTCCTGGGTTATGTTTTCCTGCAACTCTACCACCCCCAAATCTATTAGCGAGTAGTTTATTCCAAACTTCCTGAGCTCTTCCTCCACCAGCAGCTTGCATCGAAGGCTAACCATATATTTTATAAATAGTTTCACTTTGGCTTCAGGACGTTTTTGCATAAATCAACTTTTTGCTAGTTCTTATGCAAAAGTGCATAATTGTGAACGGAAAGTTATGAATTTTACGGGAAAAATCAAACAATTGACAGAAAATATTTCCAAACACTTGTTTAACACCTTCCTATGTATAATATATCAGCTGTATATTAGTAGGTCAAAACCATATGCAATTCTTGCTTTAAAAATATCCGGAGTACTTAATACAAGTGTCAATGAAATGTTTGAATTAGATGAGGATGACTAAAGCCATGGCATAAAATGGTGTTTTGCGAACAACATTAGCAGGAAAGTTTACCATTAAAAGTTTTGTTCCAAAAGAATTTCGGGTTGTACTTATAAAAACAATTTTTTGGATACCCATATTCATCAAAATGGCTATTTTTGACTCACATTCTCAAAACACACATTGTGTAAATCAGCAGATAATAAATCTTTAACATATTCAATAATGAGTACATTCTACTGCGAAGGTTGCAAGCTCACCTTTGAAAACAATCAAGGGCTGAAAAAAGAATACAAGGACTTTATTTACGGCCCGTGCTGGAAGTATATTGCGTATTGCCCTGAATGCAACCAGGAGTGCTCCCAAAAACCTGCTCCAAAACCCGGAAAGGCTAAAAGTGATTTGTCCAATGAATGTAGTAGTGGAGGTTGTTATGGCCCGTCCTGCAACAGGTTTTAGCAACCATTTCTCAATTTGAAAAACCGGTCCACTATGCCTCATCCCCCCATCCCCAAATCCCTGGTTACCGGAATTATACTGGCCGGTGGCAAAAGCCGCCGTTTTGGTAGCGATAAAGCCCTGTTTGAACACCAAGGCAAAAAACTCATTGAATATTCCATTGCTGCGCTTGAGCCTTTGTGTGGACAAATTTTGCTCAGCACCAATGAACCAGAAAAATATACATTTACCGGATTGCCCACTGTTGCCGACCTTTTCCCCGGATGTGGGCCTGTTGCAGGTATCCACGCCTGCCTTGAGCAATCACTCTCAGAGCATCATCTGGTTATCGGTTGCGACCTGCCCTGGCTCAATACAAGATTATTTGACTTTATCCTCCAAAACAGCCACAACTTCCAGGTTGTAATGCCCAGGCATAAGGGTTTTAAAGAAACCATGGCAAGCTACTATCATAAAAGCTGCTCCGCTGCCCTGGAAAAAGCTTTGCTGGAAAAACGATACAGAATATTTGATGCCATTTTATCGCTGAAAACTTTTTACCCTGAAATTGACAACGAGAATTTTTATACCGAAAAACTTTTTTCCAATATCAACTACAGGAAGGATCTTGATAGAGACTGAGGCTAAGCATTACTGAAGCCTCGCGAGAAGAAGAATGCGGGACTAAGGTGGAGATATGATTAACGACCCAATTCTATATTCAACAATCCAGCAACCCAAAATGAAAATTTACCCCAAAAAACAACTCTCTGAGAAATGGCTAAAGGCTGCTGTGGTGGGTAGTTTATGGGCTACGGTGGAGATTGTACTGGGGAGTTTACTGCATAACCTGAAATTGCCTCTGGCAGGGTCCATCCTTTCTTTTATCACAGTATATCTTGTCATTTCCTTTTTCCAGGTATGGAAAAGCCATGGTTTGATTTGGCGTGCAGGGCTGATTTGCGCCCTGATGAAGTCCATTTCGCCCAGCGCTATCATCCTTGGACCTATGATAGGAATCCTTTCCCAGGCTATTATACTGGACATGATGATTCGGCTCACGGGCAGAAACCTGTTTTCCTATTTAGTGGGTGGAGCATTGGCTGTTTTCAGTGCTTTGTTGCAAAAAGCCCTGACCTTACTCATCCTGTATGGGTGGGATTTTGTGCTGCTGCTGGAGAACATGTATTTTTTTGCTGCCCGGCAATTGCGATTGGAGCACCTTCCCCCCACCTGGTTGCTGGCAATGCTTAGCCTGGCTTACCTTTTTAGTGGTGCAATGGCCGGCCTGATGGGATTCATGACCGGCAGAAATTATGTAAAAGTCCAGTCAGACAGTCCTGCTTATCAGTCTGTGCAACCTCACGGGCAAAGCGACCTGTTCAAACATACCCGCAAAAACAATCACTCCCTCCTGCTGCTTTTTCTGAGCTTTGCGGTGCTGGTGGCTGGCATGCTGGTCATTACCCACTCAGCATTATGGATTTCGGGCATTTTGGTTTTCATGGTACTGGCCTTTGGTTATCTGCGTTACCCCAGCAATATGAGGTATTTGCGAAAGCCCGCACTGTGGATACAGCTGGGTGTCATCATCCTGTTATCGGCTCTTTTTAAAAACGGGTTGGAGCAAATGTTCAGCCCTGAAGGGTTTTCCGTCGGATTAAAAATGAGCTTCAGAGCATTGCTGCTGCTCACCTGCTTTGCCGTAATTAGTGCAGGGCTGAAAAACCCGGTTGTGAAAAACCTGTTGTACAACCGGGGCTTCCAGAATCTTTACCAGTCAGTAGAGCTGGCTTTTTCGGCACTACCGGGAGTTATGGAAGAATTCTACAGCCGGTCACAAAGTGTCAGAGGATTTAAAAAACTTGCCTACACCATGCTGGGCCGCTCCCAGGCCTTGCTGGACGCATTCCGCAATGCAGAAGAAAACCGTAAGCCGGTATTTATCCTCACAGGACGTATCAACCAGGGAAAAACCCGTTTTACCCGGGAACTGGTCGAGAAGTTGCAAAAAGAAGGGTTGGCGATAAGTGGTTTAATTACTTTGGGCAACAACAACGACAGCAGTCGTAATGCTTACAAAATCAAAAACATTCAAACAGGCGAAGAAACCGCCTTGTGTTCGACCCAACCCAGCTCTACAAAACCCCACTATGGTCGATTCTATTTTGAAGAATCTGGCATTGAGCAAGGCTGCAACATCATTGTACAAACCCTGACCCGGCCAACAGACCTGCTGGTTATTGATGAACTGGGCCCCATGGAAATAAACGACCGGGGCTGGGCTCCGGCCATAGAAAAGGTGGTTGAAAATAACGCATGTGCCCAGCTTTGGGTCGTAAGAGAAAAGTTGGTAAAACCTATGATGCGTAAGTGGAATGTGGGTGATGTGGTGGTGTTTCGCCTGGAGGAGGATGCTATGAATCCCATCATTCAAACCATTACCTTGAAAATCCTATCCGCGTAACAAGTTGTAAAAATTGAAAATATGGGGGAAGAGGGCAAATTGTTTTCTAAGGTTTCATTCGAATATAATTAGGTTAAAAAATACATAATCAGTATTTTGCAAACTCAAGGGTAAATAAAAAATTTCATTCTCGTGCTCTTGGCAACATTCTTTTGTGCTTGGGTTTGTGAGGTCAGTTTCATCATCGGGGTTTAGCCCACCAGTAATCTATCGACCTTAGTTTTTTAGTTGTTATTCAGACATAAATCCATATATCGTTCAACCCAATTTTTACATTTAAAAATTAAAATATTATGAATATATCCAGATTGATTGCTTCAAAATCTATAAGCAAAATTCTATTTGTAGGTTTTATTATCCAGATAATACTAATCAACCCAACGATGCCTCAAAATTACCGAAAAGCCAAAGAAGCCAAAGGATTACAACCGGGAGCAAAAGTCCCAATGTTTCACGCCAAAGATATGCAGGGCAATAACTTTTCTCTTCATGAAGCTCTGGAGCATGGGCCTGTAGTAATCATTTTTTATCGTGGACATTGGTGCCCGGTGTGCAACAAACATCTGCAAACCTTGCAGGACTCCCTGGATGTGATACAACAATACGGAGCAACCCTTGTAGCCGTATCGCCCGAACAAGTCCGCCTGCTGGGAGAAACCGCCGAAAAAACCGGCGCTGAGTTTACCTTGCTTTTTGATGAAGATTATCTCATTGCTGAAGCTTTCGATGTGCAATTCCGGCCCGATTCCATGCAGCGGGTCATGTACAATACCGTGCTTGGTGCCAACCTGAAAAAAGCCCATTCCGACGATTCACAGCAACTGCCTATTCCGGCCACTTATGTAATTGGCCAGGACGGGAAAATCGCCTGGCGCCATTTCGACCCCGATTACAAAAAACGTTCTTCGGTAAATGATATCGTTGAAGCTTTGGAGAAATTTTAGCAACAAAACACCCTTTAAAAAAGGCTGCATGACTTTTAAAAAAAAGGTTCAATTTCAAAACTATAACACTCCCTAAAATTCAGACCGCAAGGCAAAGTGGAAAAACCGTATTAATCTTTAAAAAGGTTACAAGAAAAGGACTCTTGCGGTAAAAAAAGGATACTACCACTTGAATGTTTGTCTTCCGTCATCAAACTTTTGTCAATTTACCGTTTTAGGGTCAGTAATTTTACATGTATTTATTCATTCATCAGGTTGTTTTTTTGAAAGGTGGTGCGAGATTAAGAAAACCAGGTTTGTATCTTCTTAAACCATTTACCAAGTAAAGTATGATTGACATCTTTCGTCCTGGAACTATGTTCACCCATCAGCAATGCAATGGGTTTAAGTTCTTCATACTCTTCACAAACCACTTTTAACATGGCGGCGAAGGGTAAAAATAAAATCATACCGGCTATACCCCAAATCGAAGCACCGATGATGATGCTTAAAATTGAGGTTAAAACGTTAACTTTTAAATTTCCTCCCACAATTCGTGGAGACAGAAAATTACTTTCCGTAAATTGAACGAACCAGAAGAAAATAGCGATGGTTATTGGCATCCAAATTGAATCATAGGTCATAAAAGAATATAATACAGCAATGGCAGCTCCGATAACTGTTCCGGCATAAGGAATAATGGCAAGGATTCCGGCCAAAAATCCAAAAAGGAAAGGGTTATCAATGCCAATAATCCAAAGCCCGATACTGTTCACAATTCCCAGTATCAGGATAATTACCATCATTCCAAAAATGTATTGCTGTCCAACCTGCTGAATAGATTTAAACATGTTGAAGGCCTTTTCTCTGTTTTCCCGGGGATAAAAACTGACAAAAGCGCGGACCAGCCCTTTTCTGTAAAGTAGTATCAGGAAAGTGAATACCAATGCAGTTATTACACCGAAAATGGTATTAGCTGTACCACTGAAGGTTTGGCTTAACAATGTTCCAGACGACTCGGTTAACCAGTTTTTGATCTTATCTAATAACTCTCCCTTTCCCAGCTGTGGTAAAAACCCAATGTATTTATTGATGAATAATGTGGCTTCAGCAAAAACATTGAGAATTTTAACTTTAAAATCAGTTAAGTTTTCTGAGAGTTGGATGATTTGATTTGAGAAAAGAAAAATGCCTCCCCCAATTATCAGCAATAAGCCCAGAATGGATAGCAAAGTCGAAACTATTTCATTTGCTCCCCAGGATTCAAGTTTCCGGGCTGCAGGTAAGAGTATAAACGCTATTAAAAAGGCAAATGCGATGGGAATGAGTATTGCTTTTCCCAGGATTAAAATAGCAAATAAGCCCACCACTGTGGTTATGACATAATATATTTTTTGAAAAGACAGGTGCATGTTAAATCAGTGTTTGTTAAACGTAATCTTTTGTTTTTGGAGTTAATTTTTCAGGTTAACCCGGCTTGTCCAACGGCTAAATTTAAATGGCCGAAGTCATGCCAAAGAGCTGGCTTCTTTTACTTCTAATAAAGCCTGCACATTGATAGAAATCAGTAAAATCCTATTTCAGGTTATCCACACAAGCTTTGTGGTGTTTGCCGTAGTGGAAACCGATGGTTTTGTCTAAACTACCGGCTCCAATGTATTCGCTGCATATGGCAGGACGGGTAGCATCATTTGATTTTGGGTGCTCATAGGAATACTTTTTTGTTAAAAATAACTGTTGACGCCAAGGAAATTCATGCTTGTAAGTTATTTCTTATGCATTGACATTGAACTTACTAATCTCTTTCTCCAAAAAGTAGCTGATCACCGTTCTGATGGCCACGATGCTGGCCAAAATGGCAATCTCTTCAAAAGTGGGATGTATTACGGTCAGAATGATATCTGCTGCTATTAAAAACTCCAGTGCCAATAGCAGGTACGAAGCAAATAGGTGGCGAACCGATTCCCGCTCACGGTATATCGACTTATGCCTAAACCTGCTGAACTCCAGCTTCAATAACCTGAAAAAGGTTAATATCACTCCCCATACAATAATGGCTACACCAATGCTACCAATGGTAATATACAGATATTCAAAAATAGTTTTCAGATTGACTTCCATAATGAGTTGTATTTTTTAAAGTCTGATTTCTTAACCCAAAACAACCACAATGCAACCAGGTCAACTTTAGGTACAATTTCCTTAGAGGGTTCAGGTGGACTTAGCTTGTTCCGGATTATTCATAAAACACCACTTAACTGCCCCGGTAAAAATTCGAATGAACTGAAACATGGTTTGGGGCATTTGTTTTTCTATATTTCGAAATCTTCCTTCTCACCGTGTCCCAATAAAAACCCGATGGGTTTAAGCCCGGGATGGCTGAGAGAAATGATTTTAACGATGGCAAAAATGGGTACAAACAATATCATTCCGGCCAGTCCCCACATTAGTCCCCCCATGACTATGGAGACAATTACTATCAGTGCATTTAATTTAACTTGCTTTCCAAGAATAAGGGGTTCAAGCACGTAGCTTTCAAGTAGCTGAATAACAATGACTAGAGCGGAAAAAAATAAAATCTTGTTCAGGCTGTCGAAAAACACAAAGGAAAACAATATTGGTAACAAACCGCTGAGTAATGGGCCAATATACGGAATGATGGTTATGACAGCACCAAATAATGAGAACAATAAAGCATAGGGCAGGCCGAAGGATATAAAAGTGATGAAAAACATGATTCCCAGCAATATCATTACTTGTACCCGACCCCACAAATAGTGAAATGCGACCTTACTAATCTTTCTGAGTATCTCCTTAGCAGAATCCTCTTCATTCTTGGAAATATACATCAGCAGGAAATCAAATATTTTCTCCCTGTACAACAGTAGTAAAAACACATAGATCAATACCATAAAGAAGCTGAAAACCATACTGAACATATCCCCAAAAAACCCGGTAACATAGGGTTCAATTTTCTCGATGATCTGACCGGACCTTTCCTCAAGGATTTCATCCTGCTCGCCCAGAGATAAATGGGTTATGGATTCAATGGTATTTTGTGTGCTCTCAATAATTGAATCTATTTTGTCTTCCCTGTCAGGCATATCAGATACAAATAAATTGATCTGAGTTATCAACAGGAACAGCGTGCCTCCGAATACAATAAACACCACCAACGTACTCAAAAGCGAGGCTAAGGTGCGAGGTATTTTTATTTTTTCTAAAACATTGCAGAGAGGAACCATCAGGAAGGCAAAGAAAATTCCAAATATAAAGGGTATTAAAAACGGAGCGCCCAAATAGAGAAAGACCAAAATGAGCAGGATAAATATCAAAATTCTATTGATTTGTGCCAGTTGATTCATATTGCATTAATTTTTAATGGGTTACTATTCGGGTGTGCAGGCTCCTGCTTTTTAGTACAGTTTAGGATGGGCTACCCCAATGAGTTGTATTTTTAAAAACCTGTCCTTTCAATCCAAACCAAAATAAGAATAATAAGCAGAGTGGCAGGTACAACAGCCACCCAATCGTTTACCTTTAAGAGTCGTGGTAGGGTAATATCGCCGAAATCACCCAACTTCAGGATACCATCCTTTAGTTTTGGGTACATCAGGGCAAAAATCCAGGTACCTAAAAGTATGCCGGCCAGGCCGCCAACTATAGCATCCAGATAACCGTTGCCAATGGCACCTGCAATGGTGCCGGGGCAGTAGCCCAGCACAGCAAAGCCAACACCAAAAATCAGGGCGCCTATGATATTCATGCCTACCGAACCACTCTTGGGCGAAAGTTGAATCCAACCCAGAGATTTCATAAAATAAACACCAGCCATGCCTGTGGCTACTGCCGAGAGCATAATTTTTAAAACCGTAAAGTTGGTGAGCAGCAACTGCCCTACAATCACATCGTATTTGGTTGCGCCGCCCTTGTGCAGCAGAAAGCCGAACAGGATGCCAAAACCCAGGCCAAAGAATAAGGGTCTTCTATCTTCCACGGCTGTTATGTCCTTTGCGTCTTGCGTTGTTTCCGAACCTTGTTTTTTTGTTTCCATTATTATCTGTGTTGAGTTAAGCAATAACAAGATAAATGATATGGGCGGTAATAATCCCTCCCACAAAAAAGAAGATGGCTGAAATCCAGCTTGAAGCGGCAAGTTGCAGTGTGCCGCTAATGCCATGTCCGCTGGTGCAACCGCCGGCAAAGCGTGCGCCAAAGCCCAGAATGACACCCCCTACCAAAGCAACAATGACTCTAAGTACTGCGCTATGGCCAAAAGCTGAAGCCCAGAGTGATGGTACCCACACCCCAACCTGGAAATCGCCGGAGATGATGGCCGACAGAAATGACCCTATAACAACCCCCACAACCAGCATCCACTGCCAGTTTATCTTAAGTTTGATTTTTTTATAATAGGGCCTTTGTTCTGCTTTTCCGCCTGTAATATAATTCTCAATCATACCCCCGGTCTGGGCAAATGAAGTAGAGGTAGCAATAGGTTTGCCTGATATCAAAAAACTCAACCAGCTCAAAACACCGATGCCTATGCCAACAGCATATGGAGACCAGTTGGTATCTGTGAAAACTGAAGCAATTGTTTCCATATTCTACTGTTTAAAATGTTTTTTCACTTCATCAATATTTGAATAAAACCTTGAACCGTGGGGTACCTGACAAACAGTGCATCGTTTGGTGTATCCAGCAGCGCTATATCCGGTCATTCCTCCTGCAACATTGTACAGGTTTTCAAAACCGTTCTGTCTCAGGATGCTTGCTCCCAGGCTGCTACGGTTGCCTGAGCTGCAAATCATGATAATGGCGTTTCCCTTGTTGAGTTCTGTATGCCTTTCACGTAAATCGGCCACAGGAATATTGATGGCGCCCTCAATATGGCCGTCTTCATACTCCTGTGTGGCTCTCACATCGAGCAAAACAAATGTTGAAGAACCTGTAACCATCTCATGTAAACCTTCAGCTGATATTTGTGTAACATGATTGGTTTTGTATCCTTTCGTAACCCAGCCGGCCATCCCGCCATCCAGGTAACCCACAATACGATCCTGACCCACGCGCCTGAGCCAGACATTGGTTTTTTGGGCTTCTTCAAAACTGTCGGATACCACCAGCAGGTCTTTGTCAAGTGGCAACACCCAACCGGCAAAGGTGGGCAGATTGCCGTTGAAGTCCAGACTCCAGGAACCGTCAATATGCTGGCTGCCAAAGGCAAGGTAACTGCGGGTATCAACAACAGCAACGGTTCCTTTTTCAATCATTTCTTTGAATGCTTCTGCGTTCAGCTCCTGCATGCGGGGTAGCTGTGAGATAAGGGCAGGCCCTTTGCGGTTGATTTCGCTGCAACGACTAAAGTGATCGGGTGCAGGGGGCATATCCTGGGTTAGCGACTTGATGAACTCGTCCTTATCCTTGATTTGCAGTGCGGTGTTGTATTTCTTTTCGTAGCCGATGGTTGAGCGCCACTTGGCACCCATGGCCCGTCCGCAGAGAGAACCGGCCCCATGTGCAGGCAGTACTTCACAAAAGTCGGGCAGTTTTAAAACCTTATCAAACAAACTGTGGTATAACTTTCCGGCAAGCTCTTCAGCCATATCAGGGAAAAGGTCTGGACGCCCCACGTCGCCCACAAACAACGTGTCGCCCACAAAGGCACATACAGGATCTTCGCCGCGCAAAGTATCCACCACCACAAAGCACAGATGCTCAGGAGTGTGACCGGGAGTTTCCAGCACGTTAATAACAATATCTTCAATCTCTATGGTATCACCCTCACTTAACGGCACATGCTCGAAGGTACATTGGGCCGATTTGGCCACATAGATTTTGGCGCCGGTTTTCTCTGCAAGGTCCATATGCCCTGATACAAAATCGGCATGCAGGTGAGTTTGCAGGATATGCGTGATTTCTACGCCCAGCGCACGGGCTTCCTCAATATAAACATCGGTGTCGCGCTGCGGGTCAATAACGGCACAAACATCTGAACCGGCCAGAATGTATGAACTATGCGCAATCTTGTTGATAAAAAAATGTTTAATCAGCATAATAAAGGTTTTTTAGTTGGTTTGAATAAATTTTGAAATTTGATTATCTGTCTTAATGGGGCTAAAGCCCCTGTTCTTTCAGGCTTTCAAATCCGTCAGTTAAAACTGACGGTAATGGATAGAAGCAATAATAAATATCTGCGATGCAATCTCATATCTATTGCCGTTGGCTTTAGCCAACGGATAAGATACTGCCGCAAACCAAGGGGCTTTAGCCCCATTTTTTATTATGCCAGGATTGTGACTTTTCATATCATGAAAAAATAGAATACAGAAACAGTAATGATCAGAAAAAGCAGGGTCATTCCACTCCCTGCCTTTATGTAATCAGCATTGCGATACCCACCTGATGACATCAGGAAGGCATTCACCTGGTGGGTAGGCAGAATAAAGGAGTTTGCTGCACAAACCGCGGCCAGGAGTACCAGAGGACGGGGGTCAATGCCGGCAATGCCTGCCATGCCTATTACCAGGGGAGCCAGCACCACAATGGCCCCCACATTGGACATAAAAAGTGAAAAGACCGTTGACAATACCCCAACCATCAGCACGATGAAAACAGGGTGCAAATCAATAACCACGCTCATAATTGATTCGGCAAGGAACATGGCAGCACCTGTTTTTTGCATGGCTACACCCAAAGGAATCAATCCCGCCAGCAGAAAAACCACCTTCCATTCAATGGCCTCATAAGCTTCTGCAATATTCAATACACGGGTTAAAACCATGCAAAGGGCACCGGTTAAAAATGCCATTGAAATAGGAAAACCAACCATTGCCAGGGTAATGGCAAAAACAAAGCATGCTATAGCCGGCCATGTTTTTGATTTCTCTTTTTCATCCACTTCAAACCCGGTAAGCACGACAAAATCAGTGCTTTCTTTCAAGTCTTTTATCTTATCCCATCTGCCGTATACAATCAATGTGTCGCCCGGGCGTATTTCCGCATCAGAAAAATCTCCTTCCACTCTTTCTCCTTTATTGAATAGTATTACCGGCTCAACAGCGTAGCGTTTTCTTAACGAATATTCCCTTATAGATTTTCCGGCAAGTTCAGAACCCGGCGGAATAATTATCTCGGCAAAACCACTAACATTGGGATTAAAATCGTCGGAGAAATATCGTGAGTCAGAAACGTCCTCAAGCTGAACGGCTTCGGAAAACTGCTTTATGTTCTCAGCAGAACCCAAAACGGCAAGGATTTGCCCCTCTTCGAGTTGGGTTTCACGCCATGGGGCGTAAACCACATCACCTCCTTTTCCTATACCCAGCAGATTTACATGGTATATATGCCACAAGCCGGCCTGTTCCGCTGTTTTTCCAACAAGGGAACTCTTAGAATGAATGGAAAGTAATTTAATATTGTGTGGTAAATCAAGCTTTTCTACCAGCCTTTCCTGCTCTGTTTTCCCTGTTTCCCCAATTTCCTTCTTGGGTAATACTTTACTTCCGAACAGCAGGAAGTAGCCAATTCCCGACAATAGTAGCACGATTCCAACAGGGGTTACACTCAACAGGTTGTAAGCTTCATGTCCCTCATTTCTCAACAGGTCGTTTATCAGGATGAGAGGTCCTGAACCAACCATGGTAAGAGTTCCTCCTAATATGGCCGCAAACCCTATGGGCATAACAAGCGATGATGCGGGAATCTTTGTTCGGCGCGAAACCTGCAGGATTCCGGGTAGAAAAAGGGCCGCTGCACCAATATTCTGAATTAAACCCGAAAGTATGCCCGTTGAAATTGATAGCAATCCTATCAGATTTCGTTTACGGGTGCCGGCCTTGCTGATAATAAATTTTGAGAATTCATCCATGATTCCCGTGCGGGCAATACCTCGACCCAGTATCATCACGCTCAGCATGGCGATGACAGCATTGCTCGAGAACCCTGAAAACATCTCCTGCGGATCCAAAATGCCGCTCCATCCCAACGCCAGCATACAACCAATGGCAACAATGTCAATGCGAACCACATCGAGTATTAGCAACAAAACAGTGGCTGAAAGGATTGCAAGTACGATTAGAATGCTTGTTTCCATAGGCATACAAAAGCATTTATAAGTAAAAGGGACAACTATTTATTGTGATATGAAGCCATCCTGTTTTTACTTAAAATAGTATTCCAAGGGATAATTCAAGATAATTAGTCCTGGCATTTTTCTTCTCACCGCTAACCTCATTGCTGTTTTTAAGGATATTGGAAAAGCCATTGTTAAAGCTGATGCCTCCCAATAGAGATACATTACCCCCAATTTGATATTCTGCACCGCCCCCTAAAATCAATGATGCCCGGCCAAAAGCTATATCCCCTTTTATATCTTTATCGGACTGTATCAATCGTGAATTATCCTGGGTGTTAACAAAACGGTCATCTCCATCCGCTTTTAAAATTATCCCCATACCTATACCAAACTTTCCAAAATATTGGATGCCTAAAATCTCGCGGGATTTCATCTTCAATGCCAAGGGTAGTTCTACGATTTGCAGACGATAGGTTCTTTCCAGTTCATTGTAAGTTTCACTGTTTGTCGTCTCATCAACGGGGTAGTTCAATTTTCCTCCCAGGTATGAGATTTGCAAGCCACTGGCTATGCCATACTGTTCTGAGAACTGTATTTCAGCTATTAATCCGTACGAAAAACCCGTACGGTTTCCTTCTGAGGTATATCCATCAGTTTTGGGATTCATCCAGGCAACAGATGGCGAAGCAGTTAGTCCTAACCGAAAATCCTGTGACTTGGATATGATACTGGCAAACAGGATGATACAGAGCGTAATTGTGAATGTAAGAAAAGTATTTTTCATTGGATACTCCTTTTTGATTAAACTTCCATAAATGTATGATAAATTTTGATACTATGCCACATATTGTCGATTATTTGCTGTGTTACTTCCTTAAAACTTCGAAAAGATTTAAGATTAAAAGCGATCACTTTATGATGATAAAAAGACAATGAATCGAAGAGGTTCGGATTGTTTTAGCAGAGATTAAAAAGCCCGGCATCCTTCATGGGAAAACCGGGCTTCTTCTCATAACTAAATAATTGTTAAAGTAGAATGGCCTACTTTTTCTTTAGATGCATAACCTGGATATTTCCCAAACTGTCGGTAGAATACCATTCTTGCCTGCTTCGTTGAGAATTAACTACAATCCAGACTTTGGGGTGTTCAGCATTCGCAGCATTAATAGTTACTGTTTGTTCTGTATTCTCCCACTGGAAATCAGAGTCCACCGTTTGCCCGGCATGGGCTACAGCGGTAGTAAAGGACTGTGTGCCCTCACCGTTACTATGAAAAGTTATCGTTCCCGCATTCTCTACTGTGGTAGCACTCCCACTTGCTTCCCTGGCTTCAAACATTTCAATAGTCCATTCAGATGTCAACCTTGAAGACAACCTGCTTTGGGCCGTGCAGGCAGAAAACAGGAGAAGCGTCGCTAAAAGCATAAGGTGAAAATAGTTTTTTCGCACTTCTTTAAAATGATTCAAATTCAACATATAAAAAGGAGGTTTTTGCCTGCCAAGTCTCACCTGGCTTACTGCTACATTATTTTTCATAATTATGTAATTTAAGTGAAAGGGTTGCTAAACTGGCCTGAGTCAATTTTTGGGGAAAGGTAATCAGGGGTGCTATGATTTTAATCCAAAATTGCTTTCTTCAAAGTTACAAAAAATAATCAATAAATTTAGATGAAGCCAAAAAAAATATTTTTGAAACGCTTAAAAGTCTGCATGAAGTCATAGTTGGTCATGCTAAATATATAGTGAAAAAAATTCAAATGCGCCTCAATCTAAAAATTGCTTGGTTAGCCTTAACAATATTCTGATGTTGCCGGCAAGAAGTCTACGGTCCTGGGGAAAGGAAGAACAAGTGCCTGTTTTTGGAAAACCCTGTTTAAATGGTTAAAACTTTGTCAGGCCAAATTCTATCTTGTTTTATACAAAAAAAGATGTTATTAACATGCCCTTTTATTTTCAGTACTTATGTGTTTACCTGTCAGGGCAATGTAATATCTACTTTGATAGAGTACTAAAAAAGTGAAGCTTACACGGCTCGTTGGCACATTTGAGACAGCCTCATTGTATCCAGAGTGCCCAGAGAGATTATGTGTAATTATTACCTGTACTCCGGATTTTCAAAATGCCAGCGCGATCCCTGGTCCCAATCCTTGCGTGAATTTCCATACGCTGGATAACCCTTGTTTTCTTTTAACATACGGGCCAGGAGCAGCATATTGTAGGTCATGAAAGTAGTATTGCGGTTGGTGAAATCATTTTGAGCCGCATGAGACTCTTTATCCAGGTAGCTTGGTCCCGGGCCCACTTCACCAATCCAGCCGGAATCAGCCTGCGGAGCAATGGAGTACCCAACATGTTGCAAAGCATACAGCATTCCCATAGCACAATGCTTCACCCCGTCTTCATTACCGGTAATGATACATTCGCCCACTTTTCCGTAATAGAGATACTGGCCTTTTTCATTGGTTTCGCCACTCATGCTATAGAGTCGTTCTATTAGTTTTTGCGCCATCGATGACTTTTCCCCCAACCAGATGGGGGTGCCAATCACCAGGATATCGGCATCAAATATTCGCTCAAATAATTGTGGTCATTCATCCGTTTTCCAGCCATGGTCTTTCATGTCGGGGTAAACGCCCGATGCAACATCATGATCCACCAGCCTGATTTGATCCACCTGAATCCCTTCCTTTTCCATGATATTTATGGAGACATCCATTAATCCCTGCGTGTGGGTCAATTCAGGAGACTTCTTTAGCGTACAGTTTACATACATGGCCTT
>SLQX01000243.1 GCA_007131245.1 Bacteroidales bacterium | reverse complement strand
CGCTCTTTGAGAACCCTGTTTTGGAGCAGGTAAGGCCGGTGAGAAACACGATTTTTTTGGCGTAAATTGGTATGATTACGGGGCGAGATTTTATGACCCGCAGATTGCAAGGTGGCATAGTGTGGACCCGTTGGCGGAGAAGTATTATCCGATTTCGCCATATGCTTATGTGGCGAATAATCCCATAATATATATTGACCCAGACGGGAGAGAAAAGATAATTGCATTAGATGAAAATAATAGACGAGATCGAATTATAATTTCTGGGGCAGAGAAATTTCAAGAACAAAATGAAAAGACTGAAATCCATATTTTTGCTCATGGCAATGAAAATGAAATGGCTTTAATAACTGATGAAGGGGTTTTAACCGTTAATACACCAGATGAGTTAGTACAATTTTTAATCGATAATAGCGAAGTTTGGAATATTGCATCAGGAGAAAGAATAACTTTAGTTTTACAATCATGTCAAACAGGGAAAGGGGAAAGCTCAATTGCACAAGAAATTTCAGCTCATCCAGCTTTTGAAAATGTTACAGTAATTGCTCCAAATGCAAATGTCTCAGTTAGTGCTAAAGGCGTAGACGGAACTTTTAGAGATAATCACTGGGGAAATACTGATTTATCGAGACCTGGCCGATGGCGAATATTTGAAGGAGGAGAAGAAACAGGTTCTTTTAGTGGTCGTTGGAAACCTAAGGGAATGCCAACATTATGGGATAAAATTTGGTATAGATAATAAATGATTAGTTATGATAAAGGTTTTATTTTTATTATTCATATTTACAATATTGACATCATGTAATACATGCTCGGATTCAAAATCTGATAGAATATCATTTAACCAGCCTGACCAAGATTTAAGAGTATTAAAAAAATCTGTTTTACAAGAAGGAGATACTATTGCTTACAGGTCATTATCTATTGCATTTCTTGATAATGATGTAACTGAAGAATTTTTGTTGTATGCAATGATAATGGCTAATAAATACGATTATCCACAAGCATATTTTGATGTTTTTAATAGATTGACGAAAGTATTTTGGTTTGACTTGACTAAGATTGATGAAAAATCAGCTGAATTAGCGATTGAGTATCTTATATATGCCGCTGAAAAAGGACATTCCCAGGCAAAAAGAATGGTTGAAAAATATCAGATTGAAAGTAAGGTTAATAGTAAAGAAAAAATACTTGAAATTTATAGAAATAGACTTGTTTTTTTAGGTATTAAAGAAGAGTAAATATTGATATTAGATGAAATCATTCAGGATTTCCGAATTTTTAATATTCTATTACCAAATACTGTATATAAGCGGCCATTACACTCCTTAAAATTAATGGTCTAGCCCCCTATTGATCGGACAATCGTACAGAATGCTTTTAAAAAAGTAAAAATACATAAAGAACCTTACCACGGCAAGAAGCTTCCCCCAGGCTCAATCTCACCCGAAATGGTGAATAATCCTCTGGCGGTTATGGCTGGGTTGAAGATTTGAAGTATACGTATGCCGGCAACCAACTCACATCGGTAAACAACGTAGTGCCGCCAACACTACATCTGCCTCGTGAGCCCAAAACATTTGATGACAGAGGGCTAAACCAATCCCAGGACATCGAATACACATACGACGCTCATGGAAATATGGATACTACTTTTTATACCCAAAATAAACCGTATTTTTGTATGAATAATTGTTGTGGCAAGCATCAGAGTATTAATCTCCGGTTCCCAAATAATTTCAAAGCATGCTGTTCAGGTACTGTTTCCTGTGTTGTTTTCTGGCTGCTGCCCTTGTCCTTTGGGGAGCACCCCGGCTAATTGCGCACAGCCCAAAGGTCGGGCACCAACCAATCAGTGCTCACCAAGGATGCGGAACAGAGCAATACCGGCAACAGGAAGAAAAGAAAAATCCCAACATCAAAAAACAAAGGGCTGCCATTGAGAGACAAACCCAAAGGTGGATCCGGGAAAATGCAGAAAAGCTGAAAGAGTCCCCAGAGGTTATCACCATTCCGGTAGTAGTGCATATCGTACACAATCCCGCCCATCCCGAACAAAATATATCCAACGAGCAGGTTTTTTCCCAGATTGATGCCCTGAACAGGGACTTTCGCCGTCTTAATGCGGATACCACAAACACGCCCCAATTATTTCAACCGGTTGCTGCGGATACAGAGATAATGTTCAGGCTGGCCCGCCGCACCCCCGAGAGACTGCCCACCAATGGGATTACCCGTACTCCTACCAATGTGAACAGCTTTACCCTTGAAGACGATAACGTAAAATACGACAACAGCGGAGGTAAAAATATCTGGAACCGGGACCAGTACCTGAATATCTGGGTTTGCAACCTGGAGCCCAACTACCTGGGTTACGCACAATACCCCGGTGGATTGCCTGCCACCGATGGCATTGTAATATCTTATAAAAATTTTGGCACCACCGGCACAGTAAGCCATCCCTACAACAAAGGACGGACAGCAGCCCATGAAGTGGGTCACTGGCTTAACCTGCTGCATACCTGGGGCGACGAAGACAACTGTGATGCAACTGATTATGTAGCCGACACACCAACACAGGAGAGCGCCTACCATCAATGCCCGTCTTTCCCCCAGGTATCCTGCGGAAGTGAAGACATGTTTATGAATTACATGGACTACACCCACGACCATTGCACCAACATTTTTACCAACGGGCAAAAAAACCGTATGCATGCAACCCTCCATGGATTCAGAGCACCCCTGAAAAATTCCGTAGCATTCCAGGAGCCCGATATGACAGCCCTGATTTGTGACACACTCAACCAAGAACTTTTACATGATGATTTGTACCTGTATGAGCTGGTAGACAACGGATTCATAGCGGGAACCAACATTCTGCAACACAGGGCAAAAGCCCAGTTCTTTGACGACACTCTGGATTACCGCTATGTAACAGGAGCATCTATCGCTTTTGGCGCAGCCTATGATGCAGGAGGAGAGCTTTTTGCTGCTGTCTGGGAAAAAACACCACAGGGAGTTCCTGAACCAAACCCGGTTGCCATAAAAAAATTATCTTTGTCTCAAATTGAATCGGATGTTGCCCAAAATCGCAGAACCCACTTTGATTTCCACATCCCGGCAAAAATAAACGGATCGTTCTTTACAGGCATCATTTTACCCGACTCCACCCAGGATACCATTGCCATCCTGGCCTCAGAAAAACACCAGGATGTAGTGAATGCATGGGATCAGAGAAGAAATTATACCTGGGTTAACTTTGAAGAAAACTGGGTGGGCAGTTTTAATGTAAACCTGGCTGTTTTTCCCGTTGCATGCAAATTGGTGCCCTCCGATTTATTCCCTGAAAGTATTTTGATATCAGTGGGGCCCAATCCATCCCATGATGGAATAGTAAACCTGTATTTTTCAAACTATAACCAGGGAGAAGAGATTGACATAAGTATATACGACATCACAGGCCGCAGAATATTTCTCAAAACCAACCAGCCCCTGCGAGATGCCATGACACTGGAACTAAAGGGAGTTAATGCCACCGGACTGTTTTTGATTAGGATGACCAACAAAAATATAAATCTGACAAAAAAAATCATTTTTTCAAACAAACATTAAATTCTACCCATCAATAAACTTAACCATGAAGTATTTCATTACTGTTTTTTTTCTCACTGTTATTAGTACCATCACCCTGGCACAGGAAATTTTACCCAAAGGCCTTACCGAAGAAGAGAAAAAGGATTACCACGAGTATTTAAAGCATTTTGAATATGGCGACAAAAACACCCAGCCACCCTCCACCCCGCCGCGCACCCCTGCTGAGTTTGAAGAGATGGATGCGGTGTTACTGACATGGGGTGGGTTTAGCGATGAACTTCGTGAAATTGCCAGACACGCCAGTCAAAGGGTATTTGTTTACATCGTAGCCGACAATCCCTCTGCTGTTCAAAACTTCTTAACCCAGGGCGGGGTGAGTATGGATAATATATTCATTCTGACCCTTGACTTCAACTCCATATGGGTTCGGGATTTTGGCCCCCAGAGTGTATATCTTGATGGCACCGATGAGCTTGCTTTGGTGGACTGGGTATACAACAGACCTCACCGCCCCGAGGACAACCTGATTCCCTACAATTTTGCCAATGTTTTGGATGTTCCCGTTTTCCAAATGACCAGCGAGCCCAACAAACTGACCCATACAGGAGGAAACCTGATGTTTGATGGCCATGGGAAAGCTTTCTCCTCAGAGCTTATTCTTGCAGAAAATGCCAGCCTGACCGAAAGCCAGATAGATGATATCATGTACGAATATACAGGGACGGAAACCTATATTAAAATGGCAGAACTCCCCTACGATAATATCAGTCACCTGGACATGCATATGAAGCTAATCGACGAAGAAACCCTTCTGGTAGGAGAGTTCCCACAGGGAATATCTGATGGCCCCGATATTGAAGAGAACCTGGCCTATCTTCTGAATAACTACCAAACCCCTTATGGCAGAGATTACGAGGTTGTGCGTATACCCATGGTCCCCAGCCCCACGGGAAACTACCCCCCCAGCGCTTATTACCGCACCTACACCAATTCTGTTTTTCTCAACGACCTGGTATTGGTACCCTCCTATTATGATTCAGCCTTAAACAGCCAGGCCATCTCCATTTACCAGGAGGCCATGCCCGGGTATGAAATTATTGGTATCGACATGGAAGATGTCATTGGTTTAAGTGGCGCCATTCACTGCATCACCAGGGACATAGCAGCCCAGGACCCCATCTTTATTGCGCACGCCAGCATAAGGGAAGCCCATGTTGAAATGGATGAATTCCCGGTAGAGGCCACCATCACCAATGCCAACGGTATAGAAACGGCCAGCGTCTTCTATGCCATTCAGGGTGATGATACTTTTGCGGAAATCCCCATGCAGAAAGAGGGAACTGACACATACAGTGCCAGTATCCCTGCACAGGAATGCGGATCAACAATCTACTACTTTATCAGTGCCACCAACAGCAACGATAAAACCATCACCAAGCCGTTGGTTACCCCCGGCAATGCATGGAGCTTCCATGTGGATGGTGAAGTGCTTGACTTTGCAGCCAGTGCCACATCAGCCAACATCAATGAGACCATCACTTTTCAGTTTACTGGCTGTATTGATGAAGAAAATGCAGATGCCATCATCTGGGAGTTTGGAGAGGGTGCAAATCCGGCCACTGCTAATGGCATCGGACAGCATGATGTGAGCTGGGAGACAACCGGCCATAAAACCATTACCCTGCAGTGGGAGGATCAGCAACTTACCAAAGAAAACCACATCCTCATCACCGCTGAACCAACTTATGATCTCACCATTGATACACAAGGAGAAGGACAAACACAGCCACCAGAAGGAACTTATGCCTACACAGAAAATGAAAATGTGCAACTTACCGCAGAAGCAGCCGAAGGCTGGTTATTTGAAAAATGGGTGGTTAACCAAAGTACCGAGTATACAGAGGAGCAAATCCAGGTAGTTATGGATGATGACATGGATGCAGTGGCTGTATTCAGCCAGGTAGAGACTGCCATTCCGGGGTTAAGCCAGGCGTTTCATTTTAACATCTTCCCCAATCCTGCCCAGGACATATTCAATGTGGTCATGACTCCCTCAGGCGGACCGGTTGACATTGAAGTACATACCCTGCATGGCAGGCAAATCTACCATAAAACAGTGGTGAGCCATCACTGGGATGAAAAATTCCAGGTGGATCTTTCCGGACGAAACCCGGGGATATATATGGTTCGAATAACCTGGCCACAGGGCAGTGAGTCCAGGAAACTAATTCTCAGGTAGTGTTTTTCGTTCCACCAAAGGATCGATGACCAGTCACCCATCCTGGGTTTTTAACAAACCAGGCAGGTAAGTTTCAGCCAAATACTCATTGAAACTTACCTGTTTCTATGACAAAACCAACAAAGCATTTTTGCCGGTAAACCTTTACAAGTAAATTATACATTTTGAAAATATCTAATCAAAGATTACCTTTGGCATTGCATTCAGGCCAAACACCGCGAGTGTTAGTTCATTTAACTTCAACGTTTCCATTATCAATCTGCATGTTCCCATGTTAAGAAAACTGTATTATCTGCTTAGCCCGTCCCAGAGATTGCTGGTGCGTCGGATTGTCTTTTACCCGGTAGATCTGTGGGAAACCCTCACAGGCAAAAGAGACAGTTCCATCCCCCCCAGGAGCATGATATATACCGGTGCGGGGGATTTTGTATCGGCGGGCAAGGTTTACGTATCGTTCTTTTTGAAATACGGAGGGCTCCAACCCCATCATCGCGTGCTGGATGTGGGCAGCGGTATTGGCAGAATGGCTCTCCCCCTGACAACCTACCTGAATGAAAAAGGGAGCTATGAAGGTTTTGATGTGGTAGAAACAGGGGTAAAATGGTGTCAGAAAAACATTTCCGCTAAACATCCCTTATTCCGTTTTCAGCACATCAATCTTAGAAACGACCTTTATTCCTCTTCGGGCCATAATGCATCAACCTTCCGGTTTCCCTACCCCGATGCGGATTTTGACTTCGTATTTCTCACCTCCGTTTTTACACATATGCTGCCCGATGAAACCGAAAACTACATGAAGGAAGTCAGCCGGGTACTCAAACCCGGCGGAACCTGCCTGGCTACTTTTTTTGTTTTCGACGCGGGCAAAAAGGGTTCACACGGAAATGGCAAATTCAGGTTTGAGCACAACATGGGTCATTATAAATTGATGGATAACAAAGTGAAATCGGCGAACGTAGCTTTTGAATCGAGTTATATTGAGAAAAAACTGGCACATGAAAATAACCTGAAGATAAAACATATGATTCACGGTTATTGGAATGGAGGCCCCCAATCTGTTGAAAATGACTTCCAGGACATCATCGTGTTCAGCAAAAACAAACAGGACGCAGAGTAAAGTAAAAGCATTGGTTTATCTTAATCGCTGAAAACATGCATCAGAGCCCCTCGAGCATCCCCTCCTTTTTTAGTTCTTTCATAACAATTTCTGTCATCTCGCTCTGGAAAGGGAACTCATAACGAACGTCCATCACATAAGCCTTCAGGCGCATCTTCAAAAAAGACCCCCGGGGGACAAGGACATTGGAGTATTCTATCTCAATGGATTTATTTAAAAACACATAGCGCGACACCTGGGCTGCCTCAGTGGCAATTTGCCGTACCCTGAGGGTGTCAATGGTCACGGGAAGATAAAATTCGGCTACTACCTGTAAATTGTTTTCACTGGTATTGGCGTTGGAGATCGATTGATTCATCATTTCTGAATTGGGGATGGTTACCGTACTATCATCTGGAGTAACAATACGGGTGGAGCGCAACCCCACTTCCTGCACCTCACCATAATATTTTCCTGATTCTATTTTATCTCCTATTTGAAAAGGCTTGTCAAACAAGATCATCAACCCCCCAAAAATATTCTTCAAAAAATCCTGGGATGCAAAGCCCACCGCCACACCAATGGATGCCAGGAAAGCAAAAACCGTTTCCACCGGGGGTTGGAAAATACCATTTACGATAATATATATGATAAAAATCCAACCTACAATTTTCACCATCGGGAGCAGCCGTCTGATAAACACCTGATATTTTACATTCCTTTCTGAGGTTAGGGTAAGCATTCCTGATATAGCTCTTAAAATAAAATACCCACCTAGCAAGAATATAATAGCCCAGAATATTTTACTCAAAGAAATGATTTTACTCACATCGGGGGCCTGCATGATTTCGTCCATGGCACGGGATCTCTCTCCGCTTGTTTCTGCATCATGCACCGGCTCCACTGGCCCCTCTTTGGGAAGCTTTTCCTCCTCTTCAGCAACTGGTTCTGCCTCCCTGTCATTAACAATGGGCTCTACGGAGATCTCATTGTTTATGCCCTCATTGTTTAAAGTATCTGATGACTGGCCTGCCAAAGCAGGTGATTCAGCCAGTACTGCATAATACACAATCATCAGGACCAATTTCATGGAAACACCAGATAGTTTCATCAGAATATAATTTAGTTAACGCTTTGGTCTAATGCCTGTCCCGCCTAATGCGGGGGAACTTGCATGGCCTTACTTTCATCTTCTTTTGTGAGTGCTGGGTGCTCATGCAAGTTTCATTAGAATTAAGTTTGTTTTATATTATTGAATATGTGCTACTTACACCATAATCATCGTCTTTTTAGAACACTCTACTTGTGTGGTTTCATTAAAGACATAGTATTCAATTGATTGGTAAAGGATATCCCTCCCTGTTCAGTGCACCAGGTTTTTATCTTTCAGCAATGTGATGGTTTGCCTGTATAACAGTGGGTGGATATTGTAATAACCTGGTTCGCGTGAAATAATGCCCCTGTCAGCGAGGCGCATGAGCAGGAGAAATGCCTGCCGGCGACTGATATGGAGTACCTGAGACAGCTGGTGCACATCCAAATTTTCGTGCAACACCAATGCATGCAAACCAAAAATTACCTCCTGTGGCAGGCTATGTACAAAACCAAAATCAATATCCTCCAGGGAGTTAAGAAATATTTTGTTATCTTTCAGCTTATCGCTGCTGCGCAACCACAACTGCAGGGCAAACCCAATGTTGGACTTTGTAAGCCTGTTGAGCGAATCAAAGTATTTTTCTTTCAGGTACTCCTGCTGTTGCTGTGGGTTCTTTTTCACAAACCCCCTATCCTTTACATCCATATGGGAGGGTTTGAAAACCAAATCATACCCACTGGCTTTATGCCGCATCATAATCATATTACGAACGTCCTCACGACCCAAGTCCTGCATGGATATAACCGCCGGAAAATAATCATACAACCCTATGGATTTATCAAGATACCTGGATGCATACAACCCGCATGTGCATATCCAAAATATGGTCCGGCTGGTATTGCTAATCATCTCAAAAAACTTCTTCAGGGTGAAAAAGCCTCCAGGCTGACGCAAAAATAACATATGCAGTTTATCAACATAAGCTACAAATGGTTCCCGCGATTCCACATATTCATAAAACTCAGTAATTTGCCTGAATGGCTCCCCCCTGAAACTTTGCCCCAACACCACAAGCAATTCTTCCTCCCTGATGATTCGTTTTGGCAATTCTACTGAGTAAACCACTGGCTTACGTTGCATGTTTTCTTTTACAAACAATTGCACAAAAGTGCTAACCCCACTGCCCTTTTCACCCACAAGCAATACAGGAGTAAAGGACCCCTCTTTCCATTTGTTGAAAGCCTTCAGTAGTTTGCCTTTCTCTTCCTTTCTCGGAAAATAAAAAGTAAACTCTTTAAGGGGTTCATTGACAAAAAGCCTTCTGTATACATAAGGTAGTTTTTGCAGAGCTAAATAGCCTGAAACAAGAAAATCGCTAATCTCATCAGAAATCTGGGTGTCAAACACCTTAATCCCCAGCCTGCCTCTAAGTTGAGACATGCTGGCAGCCCATTGACTGCGCATATATCGCACATAGCTTTTACCCTTTTGCAAAGATTCAGAAAAAACTTTTTTGGAACGACTGATAAGCTGTTCACTTTTTTTCAGGGCTTTTGCTTTGGTTATGCGAAAGCGAATTTGTTCTACTTTGGTATTGTCGGTAAGTTCAGCCAACTGCCCGGTATATTGTACAACCGCTGAATCCAGGGTTTGCTGAAGCCTTTGCACGAAAGTTTCAAATTGTCTGGCCAGGTCCTGGTAATTGGCATGGGCCCTGTCCATAGCGGCATGGGCGTCTTCAAAGCTGGTTGTTGGACTGTCCTGGCCTTGCTCATCCAGCAGGGTGTTGGCCGAATCCAGGTTAACCACCACCATGCGCCCCAGGTTCTCCAGCTCTTCTGTGATTTTTTCCAGCCTGGAGATGGTACTGGTTTTAAGGGTGAGCATGGTTTTGCTGAACTTTCCGGTAAGCTCAAACTTAACTAGTTCGGCCGGGGAAATAGATTGCATGGCATTGTCCCCATATGCACGCCCAGCATCAAAATCAGCAATGAGTATTCGCTCACGGGTCATGGATACAAGTTCACTCCCCAGGCTTTGTTCGGCCTCATCAATTATCATGGGAAAGTTCTGTTCCAACAGCAGATTGGACACTTCAGGCAATAGGGTGCTGTTAAACTTCCTCTGTGCATTGTACCTCAGTCTTTGAAGACTTTTTCGTAACCCTTCGGGGTCTTCATCCACAATTTCTGTTTTGGTTTGTTGAAGAAATGCGGGAATTTTTAAAAAAGCTTTTTCTACATTTTCTTTGCGACTGTCAAGCCGCGACTTAAACTGAAGGAGCACCTTTTGGGCATTGCTGTCAAGGATATACACCTCCTGGTTGAACTTCCAGTCATCGGCCAGCACATAAAGTGTATTCTGCCGCTTTCTGATGCCGGAGGAGCAGTTTGTCCTCACCTTTCCAGCGTTTCGTTTTCGCCGCCATTCTAAAAAGGAGATGCTCTCAAACTCCAGCGTCCCTCCCACTTCAACCTGGCTTACAAAAAGTTTATCTATCCGGTCAATGGCCGTTTCCAGTTTAGACAACTGGTGATTCTTCAAAGCAAGGGCTTTTTGTTTTAGCTGTTGCAAAGCAAGATCATAAATTTCTTTCCACGCCTTTTCAAGCAGCACTCCATCCTCCTGTTTTTTTTCAAAAACACTTTGAAAAGTCTCGTATAAATCGTGGTCAACCTGCCAACACTCATTGGCCAGCAAACAAGTGTCCTTCAGGGCTTGCGCCATCAGGTTGCCATATTCCGCTGTCAGAGCGTTGCCATAAAACCAGTGGCTAAGTTTTCGTACCGGTATCCTTTGCCTCCAGGGCCTGGGTGAACGAGCTGGTTTACCCAGTAGTTGACGAACCCCATTGGCAACTTTAACGGGAGTTGCATAAAATGCGAAACCCGTTCTTTTAACAAACTTCAAAAGCAAAACAACCCTGTTATCAGCAGGGAGAGGGTTAAAACGTTCAGGTTTTTGAGTACTATACCAATACCGGGTTGTTTGGGTTATAACCTTTTGGAACTCCTGATCAAAATCAGACAACAAATCTCCACAGTTAGTGGTCTTTCGTTCTTTAATCCAGTTTTCAAGTAAAGTAAGACATTTTTTCCGAAAATAAATATGCTCCTGCAATATCTTTATAGAGTCTTGTTTGCGCCCCTGCTTGTTAACTTTTATCAAAAGGTTATCCACCTCCTGCCGGTAACCCTCCAACAATTCCATGAGCCTTACTGCCGGCTCCTCCAGGCTGGCTATCAGATGCTTTTTTATCAAATGGTGAAAGGCCTCCCTATGTCTGCTGAGTTCTTTTTCCATAGTATCCTAAAATCTTACCATAATCCCCGGGTTTATGGGATGGTCCTTTTGAAACTACCTGCCTAGGGTTGTAACCAGGAATACCACCCCTTTACAAACATCAAAGCACAAACTGATGGAAAACCCACAGCTTTGCATTAAATTTCTAAAAATAAAACAAATTTCTATCATATGTATCATAAAAAGAAGATTTATTAGTAAAATTGCACTGTGATAAATGTAGATTAAGGGTTAATAAAATGAATTGAGTAAATTCGGCACGAAAAACTACCTAACAATTTGAATTTTAGAAAAATCCCGTGCCCCACTTTCCTGCCTGTAAAAAACAGACATGCAAGCCTGTATAAATAAATACATGAGGGAAAATTAATCTTGCAATGGATATCACACGTCATCAAAATCATATATGTTAAAAGACTTTTACTTTAGGGCCTTACAGCAACGAGTCACATTTTTTATTAAATAATACCAAAATGAAAACACACACATTATTAGTCACCCTTTTGGCAGGAATATTAATCTATTCCTGTGCAGGACCACAAAACCAGGAAACGATGGATGCACCTGTTGCACAAAAAATTGAAGAAGAACTCACAATTCATGGTGATACACGCATTGATTTTTATTATTGGATGCGGGATCGTGAAAACCCGGAGGTCATAAATTACCTCAACGAAGAAAACGCCTACCTGGAAGCAAGTTTGGGCCATACCCAGGAGTTACAGAAAGAGCTTTTTGAAGAGATGAAAGGCAGAATTAAACAGGACGAGGCTTCAGCTCCTTATCTGTCAAATGGATATTATTACTATACGCGTTATGAAGAAGGGGGTGAATACCCCATCTATTGTCGCAAGGAGGATAGCGCAGGTGCCACAGAAGAGGTCATGCTGAATGTCCCCGAATTGGCCAAAAACCACAGTTATTTCAATATTCGTTCCATTGATGTAAGCCCGGACAACAACAAGATAGCCTATACCGTGGACACTCTTGGACGCAGACAGCATACCATTTACATCAAGAATCTGCAAACGGATGAGGTAACCCCTACCGGTATCAGAATGGCTGCCGGGGATGTGGTGTGGGCTGCCGACAACCGCAACGTTTTCTACACGACCATCCACCCCGAAACCCTTCGCTACGAAAAAGTTTTCAGGTTTGATACCCAAAGACAACAAGGTGAAGAGGTTTACTACGAAGAAGACGACACCTATTACTACATGGGCGTTTCCAAAACCAAAGACGGAAAATACCTCACCATATCCGCCAGGGCTACCCTGAGCAATGAAGTGCTTATCCTGGAATCAGACAACCCCACGGGTAGCTTCAGACCTTTCCAGCCCCGAAAAAGAGATTTGATATATTCGATACAACACCGCAACGGGCAGTTTTATATCCGTACAAATTATGAAGCCCAAAACTTTAGGCTGATGGAGGTTTCTGCTGAAAACACCCATATGGATAACTGGCAGGAGGTAATCCCTCACCGCAGTGATGTTTTACTGGAAGGGATGGAATTGTTTAACGACTTCCTGGTACTGCAGGAACGAAGCCATGGTTTGCGTCAAATTAGAATTATAGATCAGCTAAACCAACAGGAACACTACCTGGACTTTGAAGAGGAGGCTTATACTGCAGCCATTAACATCAACAGGGAGATGGATACCCCCATTTTCCGTTTCAGTTATACATCCCTTACCACCCCCACGTCAATCATTGATTATAATATGAACACCAGGGAGCAAACCCCCATCTGGCAACAAACCATATTGGGAGATTTTGACCAGGATGACTATGAAACCAGGCGCTTTTATGTGGATGCCAGGGATGGAGCCCAGGTGCCCGTTACAATGGTTTACAAAAAAGGGATTGAAAAAGATGGCAATAACCCGCTGCTCCAGTATGGATATGGTTCCTACGGAGCCAGCATGGATCCGCGTTTTAACCGCAATGCTATCAGCTTGCTCGACAGAGGATTTATCTATGTAATGGCCCACATCAGGGGTGGTCAGGAACTGGGGCGCCAATGGTACGAAGATGGCAAGCTGCTGAAAAAGAAAAATACCTTTTACGACTTTATCGATGTGTCAGAATTTCTCATTGAAGAAAACTATACATCACCTGATAAGCTCTTTGCTTCGGGTGGAAGTGCAGGAGGATTACTTGTGGGAGCAGTCATCAATATGAAGCCTGAACTTTACAAAGGTGTGGTGGCAGCCGTACCTTTTGTTGATGTGGTAACCACCATGCTCGACGAAACCATTCCCCTTACCACCTCGGAATATGATGAGTGGGGCAACCCCAACAACCCAAAGTACTATGAATATATGCTTTCCTATTCACCCTATGACCAGGTAAGCAAACAGGATTATCCACACGTACTTATCACATCGGGCTTGTACGATTCTCAGGTACAGTACTGGGAGCCTACCAAGTGGGCAGCCAAACTCAGGGAGCACAATACAGGGGATACCCAAATCCTTCTCTATACCAATATGGAGGCCGGACATGGTGGGGCTTCAGGCAGATTCCAAAGACTGAGTGAACAAGCTATGCGATATGCGTTTATGCTTGATTTGGCGGGTAACTAATCGTATCACCCCGACAACTCAAAACAAGATAACTACTTAATATTATAATAAATACGAAAAAACAAACCTCCCATTTTTAAACTTGTTCTCAATGCAAATAAAAAACACGCTGATAATACTGTTGCTTGGCCTGGTGATGATATCATGCACCAGTCAGGAAGATCAACTCCTTCAACAGGCTAAACAAATACATGAAGAAATACTAACCCTGGACAGTCACACCGATACCCCTTTGATGCTGGGCCGTAGGGGGCTGAACCTGGGAGATGAAAACAACCCCCGTGAAAGGGGTGGAAAGCTGGACTTTCCACGAATGAAGCAAGGCGGATTGAATGCAGCCTTTTTTGCTGTGTTCCTGGGGCAAGGAGAAAGTACTCCCGAAGCCTTTAAGGTTGCCAAAAGAAGAGCGCTCGATATTTTTGAGCACATATACAAAGCTGTGGAAGCACACCCTGATATGGCCCAAATAGCCCTGACGCCTGAAGATGCTTATTCTCTAAAACAGCAGGGGAAAAAGGCCATTTATATTGGCCTGGAGAATGCTTATCCCCTTGGAGAGGACATTTCAATGGTGGAAAAGTTTTATGACCTTGGAGCCCGCTACATCACCCTGTCGCATACACGCAACAACCATGTGAGCGACTCTTCCAACGACCCTGACGGTCCCGAGCATGGAGGTTTGTCAGATTTCGGACGGGAAGTGGTTCAGGAGATGAACCGCCTGGGAATGATGGTAGATGTGAGCCATATTTCCGACCAGGCATACTATGACGTGCTCGAAATTACCAGGGCTCCGGTTATTGCATCTCACTCCAATGCAAGAGCTGTTTACCACAGCCCACGCAACATGGATGACCCAATGCTGAAAGCCCTTGCCGAAAACGGAGGAGTGCTCCAGCTTTGCTTTCTATATGTAAAAGAGATGCCGCCCAACCCCGAAAGAGACTCGGCACGGGCTGAATTACGTGAGCGATACAACAACTTCCAGGACGTTTCAGATGAAGAGATGGAAAATGCCAGGGAAGAGTGGCATGCCATCAACCACCAATACCCTTCGGAGCTGCCCACGATATACGATTTGGTTGACCATCTCGACCATGTTGTGGATCTAATTGGCATTGAGCATGTGGGGATTGGAAGCGATTTTGACGGTGGTGGGCAGCTTGAAGATTGTTATGATGTTTCGGAAATGCACAATATCACCGTTGAACTTTTACGCAGGGGATATTCCAGGCAAGAGATTGAAAAAATTTGGTCAGGCAACTTTATGCGGGTTTTCCATGAAAACCAGGCGTTAACCAGTAGGTAGCAGCATAAATTTTTATATTTTTTCCCTTTTTTTATGAAAATAGCAGGATTTCTGTATTTTTACACTTCCAATTTTTATTAAAGCACCAAAATCAAAACTTATGAAAAAGAAATTACCAGCAGTTTTGCTCTTAATTTTATTTCTTGCCTCCTGTGGCTCAGCTCCCAGGCAAGAGGAAGCAGCCAGTGAAGACGAAAAAAAAGCCGAAAAAACCATTTCAGAAACCGAACGGGCTTTCCTGGGTAACCTGGCCAGCCTTTGTGGACAGTCTTTTCCCGGAGAAGAAACCTATATGGAAGAAGGTCGTGAAAGCTGGGCCGACAAAGAGATGGTTATGCATGTGACAGTGTGTGAGGAAAACCACGTGCATATTCCTTTTCATATAAACGATGATGAATCACGCACCTGGATGTTCCTTGTGGACAATGGCAAACTCCGCTTTCGCCACGACCACCGATATCCCGATGGCACACCCGAGGAACAAACCCTTTACGGAGGTTATGCCGATGGAACAGGTACAGCATTCAGCCAACATTTTCCTGCTGACGACTACACCATCGAACTATTGGAAGACACCCTCAACCGTCAGTGGAATGTGGTTTTGGATGAGGAGCTCAGCTCATTCAGCTACCAACTCCAATACCACGGCGAGGTAGTTTTCAGGGCTGACTTTGATCTCACCAACCCACTCTAATAAGCACCTACTCCAAAAATAAAAAAAAGGCCTCTTTTCAGTTAAAGAGGCCTTTTTTTTATTTATCCATCTGGATTCAGAAATACACCCTGATACCATTAATGAAACATACCTTTCACTCTTTCAAGCTTACCATCTACTTCAGCAGGTTCCAGACCCATAATGTGGGTAATCATAGGATAGAGATCCACCAGCTCAAAAGGGGTATGTACATAGTTTTCTTTAAATGCCGGTCCCATGGCATAAAAAATAGTGTGCATATCCTTTTTGGCATTATCCCAACCATGAGCACCACCTGTATTAAACCGGGTGCTTGGCTCACCCCACCATACGCTCCAGGTACTGTCAGCAAGAATAACAATATCTTCTATCCGCTCGCTGGTGCCATAATTCAATCGTTCAGGCACTTCATGTTTTTCCCATACTGAAATATTTTCCACCGTTTGCAAAATGGCAAGTATGGAATCCTTCATCCCCTCTTTGGGGGTCACATGTAATATGGGATTCCCTCCATGAGTCCGCTCATACCAGCTGCGGGGTGTGTAGGAGTCGATATTCACATAATTTTCCATGGTAACCTCGGTCATACCATGATCAGAAGTAACAATAAGATTGATTTTGTTGTAGTGGGGCAATTGTTTCAGATCATTGATAAATAACCCCAATAATGAATCCAGCTCCATGACAAGCTCGTCAATTTCCGGACTGTCGGGCCCAACATAATGCCCTTTGCTATCGGGCTCATTGAAGTAAAATGTGATTAACCTGGGGCGCTCTTCCAGGGGTAGCTGCAGCCAGTCTATCACTGTGTCAATGCGATCAGAGTAAGAGATACGACCATCGTATCTTTTCCAGTAGGTTGGCTGTACTCCCTGTACAGGAGCTTCTGAACCTACCCAGAAAAAGGATGCTGCTGTTACATCCTGCTTCTCAGCTGTCACCCAAATAGGCTCTCCATAATAAAAATCACTGTTTTCCACTGCATCCCGATCGCGTAGCCGATAGGTACCCACTTCAGGACAGGTGAAATTATTATCTACAATACCGTGATTGTCAGGATAAAGACCCGTTGCCATGGTGTAGTGATTGGGAAATGTTTTGGTTGGGAAAGCCGGCTTTACATATTCTGTGCTTACGCCGTTTCCTGCTATATAATCCAACCATGGAGTTTCAACACGGTCAGCATAATCCCAGCGAAAACCATCCATCGACAACATTACTACATATTGCTCAGAAGCATCTGGTTTCCCCTGTCTTTGCATCCCGCAGGAGGCAATAATCATTGAAGCAAGTACAAGAATCAATACATTTTTTTTGCCCATTATTTGAAGGTTTTATAAGTAAAAGAATTGGTTTTTAATGGATCCGCCTGCAAAATTAATCTTTCTTAAAGAAAAACAAGCCATAATCTTTAATCAGCTCATTAAAGTACTCCAGAACTGAAAATCAGGTGTAGAGGCCATTAACAGGAATAAAGGTCCCGGAAAAATCAGTTATGATGGATCATTTTCTAAAAAACAAAGTTTTTATCCCACAGAAAACAAAAATAATCCCTCTTGCCTGTGAAAAAT
>SLQX01000170.1 GCA_007131245.1 Bacteroidales bacterium | reverse complement strand
AGCCATCATCATCGATGCCCATTCTTTTTCCGACACCCCGTTTATCCGCGACCATGACCAAAGCCCCAACCGGCCGGATTTTTGCCTGGGCACAGATAAAATTCACACCCCGAAAGCGTGGATACAACTGGCCAAAGATTATTTCAGGGAGATGGGATATAGCCTGGCTGTCAACAGTCCTTATGCGGGCACCATTGTGCCCCTTGAGTATTATGAGAAGGATAGCAGGGTAAAAAGCATCATGCTGGAAGTAAACCGCAAACTTTATATGAATGAAGCCACCGCGAAAAAAACAGCCTCATTGGAGAAAACCAGGAAAACAATCATAGGATTCCTGCAATTGCTTCAGGTTTAAAAAAATTATAAACACTGAACACATGGACACATCTGAAAAGAAATACCCCCACATCGATCCTTCTGAGCTGGCCAAAGTGCATACCACTGGCTTTAATTACAAGCACATGGGAAAAGATAGTTTTTCAGTGCACACCCAATACATTTTGAGTGCGGGCACAATGCTAAATTCGATCACCTTTCAGGATATCGATGTTTTACCCCTTTTCAATGATATTATTGATCACTATGCCATTGTTCCCTCCAATATTTATGGTGACGAAGTATTTAATGGGACAACAGGCCACTCTGAGATTACCCGCCAGATCCTGTTTTTGAAAAGGGACTTTTTGCTGGTAAAAAGTAAGGAGAAAGATAGTATGATGATGTTTTACAGCAACAATGAAGATCAGGAGTATATTCAGCAGTGGATCGATCTGTTTGGCCATTATTTCGGGGTCTATGAGCCCGGGAAAGATGAGGAGGAAGGAAATATCTGGATCATTAAAAGCCATCCTTTTGCCGGAACTACACTGGAACCCTTTAAGGTCCCATTGCCTGAAATGAAAATCGAGACCCACTTCAACGATGATTTTAAGCCCGTGCATGCATATATTACAAATAGGTTGCAAACCGTTGATGACAATGGGCTGGTGCTGCTCCATGGCCCCCCTGGCACCGGCAAAACCACTTATTTAAGATACTTGTCAGTGTTGCTCAATAAAAAACTCATTTATCTCACACGCCAGCTGGCCCATAATTTAATTGCCGTAGATTTTATCACCTTTATGCTGGATCACCCCAATGCAATACTTATTATTGAGGATGCCGAAGATATCATTTCCTTCAATCAACAGAGAAGTTTTTCCATAAGCAGCCTGCTAAATATTGCCGACGGTTTGCTTAGTGACTGCCTGAACCTGCAAATCATCTGCACATTTAATACCCACATCAGAAATATTGATAAAGCTCTCTTGCGAAAAGGAAGACTTATTGCATTGCATGAATTTAAACCCTTGCAAAAGGATAAAGCCAACAAGTTGAGTGTGGAGCTGGGTTTTGAACCGGGTTTTACCACCGATGCTTCCCTTGCCGATATCTACAATCAGAACGACCCGGACCATCAGTATGAAAGATCAGGAAAAATTGGCTTTAAATAGTTGAGAATATGGAAAATTTCGCCTTACCCCCTATTGAAACAGAAAAGGTTGGGAGCCTCATCAGGGAACATAAGATCCTGGAAATACCTGCTACTCTCATTGAAGAGTTGCATATCGTATTTGCAGGATTAAACGGGTATCACCCTTCCAGGTTAAAAATGGAGATTCCTGAGGGATCACTCCATCATCTGAACCAGCAGCTCATGAACCATTATACCATTCCCGGGGAAAATGTTTTCACCTCGTTCCTTTCAGAGGGTCAGGACAGAAAACTAAAGCTTCTGCAACTTCTTGTCTTCATAAAAAAGGACCTGGCATGCTATTTAATAGACGGTGAAATGGAAATTTACTATACCAACGGAATGTACACTGATTTCCTGGATGCCATGAAGAAAATAGTAGCCTTGGAATTCGAAAAGCTGAAAACAGAGACAGAACAATTCCAGCTTGTTATTTCGAAGGAGAAGGGTTATTCCTTGAAAAGATTCAGGTTAAAACCCTTTAATATAAGTATCGAAGACAATTACAATGATGATTTTCAGGATGTACATAAGAGGATTATGAATGCCTTGTCTGCTGCCAATCACAAAGGCATGATTCTGCTTCACGGTGAGCCCGGCACCGGAAAAACCACTTATATCAGATACCTTGCCCGTAATCTGACAAAAAAGATCATTTTTATCCCACCGGAATTCTCCTTCAATCTTGATGCTGATACTTTTCTGCGTTTGATGTCGAGATACCCCGATTCGGTGGTGATCATCGAAGATGCCGATAACATCATTACCGACAGAAAAGCAGGAAATAATATTTCCATTTCGGGTTTGCTCAACATTGCAGACGGGCTTCTTTCGTATTATCTGAAATCCAGAATTATCTGTACTTTCAATTGCAATCTGGCGTCAATTGATCCGGCTCTCATGCGTAAAGGCCGTCTGATTGCCATGTACGAGTTTAAAAAACTCAAAGCCAACAAAGCACAAAAGCTGGTGAAAAAGCTGAAAATCCCGCTTGAGGTAGGAGAAGATACCAGCCTGGCTGATATTTATGGTTATGAAGATATCGCATCAGGATATACCGACCAGAGAATAATGGGTTTTCGTAAAAGATAAGTTCCATGTATCCACAAGCAACCCAAACACTACCCATTGATCCTGATTTTACTATCAGCGGGCACGCGGTGTCTATATTTTCCGACAATACAAATGCATATGACAATTTTGCCATCCTCATAGGCAAACTCAATGATGCCCCCTGCCAGTGTATTACTTATCATTATAACGACCAGCTCATCCTGCTGCAATGGCTTTCATCAACAAACATCAACCCTGCAAATATTTTTCTTCGTGAAGAATGCCTCGCCTTTTCCGGGGAAAAGCGAATTAAAAAATGGTTCGCTTTTCTGCAAAAAAATGTGATGTTATATGCTGACCATGATTCTATCAACATTTATTTCACCCATGATGCAAGAAAATTGGTAAACAATCTCTGTGAATACATCCATTCACTTTACAGCCAGCACAATAGCTATGCAGGTAAGATATACATCATGGATGAGGAAAACGCAAAAATTACGGTGGCAAATTTGAGAAACAGAGGTGAGAAAGAGCTAAGGTTTTCAGATGTAAATGAAAAAACTTTTCTGAAAATCGTTGATGCTTTTAATAAAAATGCTAAAGGTGTGGTAGTAATAGCCGGAGAAGACAAGAAAGCAATCTCCGGCTTTATCAGACGGCTGACCTTTTCTGTTTCAAGACGTTTTGTTTATGTAACACAGCGGGATGCTCCCAATCTCGAATATGATTTTATCGATAAATCTTTTGGCAAAGGAAATAACGTTTTTGTTGTTGAAAATGCCGAAGAGTACCCGAAAATCAAAGATGTTTATGAAGAAAGCCTTGCAGGGTATATTCAGCAACTATTAACTGGGAAAATGAAAAAAGCTTTTAATGAGCCTTTGATCGTTACACTCAATGGAAGTTTAAAGGATTTCCCTGAACTACAGAAACTGAAAGCCAAACAATTATTTCTTTTAGATAATCTTACTACTTATTAGGCATTGTCATATTTTATGTAAAAAATGCAATGGCGCAGCCCTTAATAATTGATTCAACTCTCCATCATATTCTTAAAAGCTTGTAAAAAGGGTACGATACTATTAGCCGATAGGTTGATCTTAAGACCAGTTGTAATCATACACATACGAAATCTGATATCGATTGCCCGGCCTGTCTTTTATGGGCAATATCAAGCCCTGTTCAACAATCTTGATGATAGCATCTTTTTTTACTCTGATTGTCAAATAGGCAATATCAAGCCCTGTTCAACAATCTTGCCGAGGTTTAAATGACATCGAACTTCTTTAAAACGTTTTGGATAAGAAAAATAAAGCCAGCCGGCTTTAGCCATAGGGTTTTCGTCGCTGTAGAATTTTTCCAGATAATTATCCCAACGACAGTCATATTTTAAAACGCGTCTTCCCAAAAATCTCACATACCAATCAATATCTTTTACTGGATAAAACATGGATAACATGAGAAAAGTAAACTCAAAAAGAGAAAAACCATTATCGTGTGGATATACCGCCCATATTGTGCCACCCAAACCGGGCATATTGTGCCACTGAAAACAGCTATAATTTCTTGACCAAAATTACACATTAATTTGTTTTAAAAATTCACATTAATTTATTCCGGGTTAATATTTATTTGAGCATGTTTTTTCGCATTGATTCTCCCTTGAGTTGTATACGGTGTGATGAGTGAACAATTCTATCCAATATGGCGTCTGCAATGGTGGGTTCTCCAATGAGTTCATGCCACCCGGATACCGGTATTTGGGTGCTGATAATCAAGGAACTTCTGTCGTGTTTCGTTTCCACTATATCCATCAATGCTTGTCTGTCTTGATTGTCAAAAGCATTGAGCCCAAAATCATCAAGAATCAACAGTTCTGCCTTTTCCAAATTTGCAAGGATTTTAGAGTAGGTTCCTTCGAGTCTTGATAGCTTTAGGTGACTCATAAGTCTGGTTGTGTTGAAGTATAGGGTTTTTATGAGCATGATACAGGCCTGATGCCCTAGGGCTTGAGCCAAATAACTTTTGCCGGTCCCTGTTGCCCCGGTAATAATCAGGTTTTCGTGGTTGCGTACAAAGTCAAGTAATGCAAGGCGTTCAAAAGTGTTTTTATCCAGCTGTCTGTTAGCTGTGTAGTCGATATCTCTTATGGATGCCGGGTATCGGAACCGTGCTGCTTTTACCGGGTTTTGGATTTTTTTGTTCTGGCGGTTTTCCCATTCCTGATCTACAAGCATAGCGATGTACTGGTCAATGGTATAATCCAGATTGATGTTGTTGGTGATGTTTGTGTGATGCATCTGAGCCATGCCTGAGAGACGCATCTGTTTCATCTTTTCTATGGTATTTTGATTATTCATCTTTTGTTTGTTTTAGTTATATGAGTTTCTGATGTTTATGTGCTTGCTAATGTGAGGTTTTGGGGTAGTGAGTGATTCTGTAATATCCATCTTGTT
>SLQX01000140.1 GCA_007131245.1 Bacteroidales bacterium | reverse complement strand
CCGAAGAAAAAGGATTGAAAGAGCCACCTTCTTTTAAGGCCCCAAACATCACAATCAACCCCAAGGAAAAACAGCTTTTGCACTCATTATATGCCTTTCCGGATACGGTAAATGAAGCTGCAGGAGATATGAGTCCGGCACGCATTGCCAATTATGTTTATGAACTGGCCAAAGAGTTTAACCAGTTTTACCATGACCACTCTGTGCTGAACGAACCCGACAAAGACACAACACTTTTCCGTCTGAGCCTCTCCGCATTAACCGCCCATGTCATTAAAGCCGGGATGTCGTTGCTGGGCATCCGGGTGCCTGACAGGATGTAATTATTGTTGACAACATTAAATCACCAAACATGGAAACGCTGAAAAGTAAAATTCAAAACCTGTCGGCCGAATATTTTCCGGAGGTACAATCCATCCGTCGGTATCTGCATCAACACCCCGAGCTTTCCATGCAAGAGCATCAGACTTCATCTTTTATCCAGAAAAAGTTAGGTGAGTATGGGATAGAATACACAAAAGGCATTGCAAAAACAGGGGTTGTGGCTATCATAAAGGGCCGGCAACCGGGAGGTAAAACCATAGCCCTGCGGGCCGACATGGACGCCCTGCCCATTGAGGAAGCCAGTCAAGCGGAGTACAAATCCACTATCCCCGGCATCATGCATGCCTGCGGGCACGACGTCCACATGGCCAGCCTTCTGGGTACGGCCAGGATATTGCAAAGCACCCGGCAACACTGGGCAGGCATCATCAAGCTTATTTTTCAACCCTCGGAAGAAAGTTATCCCGGGGGCGCCAGCCTAATGATTGGAGAAGGGGTGCTGAAAAACCCGGTTCCTGATGGAATTTTTGGTCAGCATGTAGCTCCCCAAATAGAGGCCGGCAAGGTAGGTATCCGCAATGGCATGTATATGGCATCCACCGATGAGGTATATATCACCGTAGAGGGGAAAGGGGGCCATGCCGCTACACCCCATCTAACCATTGACCCGGTACTTATTGCTTCGCATATTGTAGTAGCCCTACAACAAATTGTTAGTCGCAACAATACTCCATGGATACCAACCGTGTTATCCTTCGGACGTATCATAGGTGAAGGCCGCATGAATGTGATTCCGGCAAAAGTTTCCCTGGATGGCACCATACGCACCTTCGATGAAAAGTGGAGGGCCGAAGCCCATGAGAAAATTCGACGCATTGCCAGGGGAGTTGCTGTTAGCATGGGAGGAAACTGTGAGGTTGATATCAAAGAAGGTTATCCCTTTTTAAAAAACGATGAAGCATTGAGCCGGCAATTCCGGCAGCTTGCCACATCTTACCTTGGAGAAGAAAACATTGTTGACCTTGACCTGGCCATGACAGCTGAAGATTTTGCCTTCTATTCACAGCAAATCCCGGCGTGCTTTTACCGGCTGGGCACCCGCAATGAAAAGGCAGGAATTACATCTAATGTCCACACATCCTCCTTTGATATCGATGAAAGATCGCTAAAAACAGGGATGGGCCTAATGACCTGGGTAGCGGTAAATGCACTGACCTGAAAAAGCAGAAACCAGACTTTATTTAATGTTCCCTTAACCTTCGATTGGTTTATTTACCCCATATTTGCCGGAAAACGACAGTATCCCTGTAAAGATTTCTGAAATACCATTTATCTTGTATTCCTGGAAACCAATAAAAACTACAACCGGGAAGATGTCTGAATTCAGGGATAATCCGGGAAACGGATCAACAGTTTGTCTTAATTTTTGACACGCCAAACCCCATAATAAAACATCCATCAAACGGACATAACGATGAAAACTCTCACAAGCGGAAACAGGAAACGAAATCCCAGGCAAAAAAAGCCCAACCTGCTGCTTTATAAAATATGGGTTCTTCTATGGGTTGTTCCGCTCCTAACCCAATGCGGCCTGCAGAACCAACGAACCAGTCTTACAGATAAGGATAAAACCGAAAATCTCTTTTTCGCTCATTTTTCATACAATGAGCATTTTTTAGATATATCTGCAGAAACAGAAAATGCCCGCACAACTCACTGGAAACCTGACGGCAGCATGGTTTTTGTCACAGGCAGATATACCGATAATGTGGCAGCCTACCGCGTAAATGAACCCTGGCAAATACAGACGGCGAAATTCCTGCACGACGTAAAATTGCCCGGTGAATTTCAGCATGGCCTTTACATCCGGGAGGACGGGAAAAAGATGTGGGTTTTCGACCGCACCAGCATCTGGTCATTTACCCTGGAAACGCCATGGGACATCACAACCCGTTCGGAAGGAATCAACTACAACCTGGACCATTTCACCCAGCGGGGACACGACATTGATTTCAAACCTGACGGCAGTATCCTGTATATCGACGACCGCAATGCCGGTGCCGTTTTCCAATACCATCTGTCTACCCCATGGGATGTGGATACCGGCACACTCACCTATACCCTTGACATCAGCGACCAGCAAAGGCAAGTCAGAGGCATAGAGTTCCTGCAAAATGGCGCGCTGATGCTGCTCATGGATACCAGGCGCAGGGAAGTTTTGCAATACAACCTTGATGAACCCTGGAACATTTCTACAGCGACTTTTACCGGCACTTTTGATGTAAGCAGCCAAACCCGCCAGGGCCGTGGGCTAAGTTTCAGCGCTGATGAAAAAATCATGTATGTAACCGGCAGGGATGAGGAAAAAATTTTTCAGTATGAGTCTGCCCTAAAATAACAAACCCTCGTGGAAGCCAGGATAAAAAGAAAAATGAAACGAAAACAGGCCAATCCAGGTTCAAGAGTTATTTTCTTCGGTAATGGTATAAAACGGGATCAGCCTCATGCTTTTCGGTTTCGGTGGTAGTGAAATAACCCTTACCATCATGGGTCCATCCAACAGCCTCTCCCTGCACTTCAGGAACATAAGCCACCTTTACGGGAGTCTGATTAAATAAGGTGCTTATAACATCATCCTGCACCATCCAATGATAGATAGCCCCATAATCTTTCAGAAGGATTTGGCTACCATCGGGTGATATATCCCCTCCCACAATGGTCCTTAGGGGCAAATGACCTTTAAAAACCGCTTTAGCAATTCCATTATTACTATGAGGGTAAGGGAGTAAATAAACATGTACCCCGACATCCCTTTTGGTAACAACAACCAAATTCTTAGTTGCCGGATCAACCATCAGTGTCTCTGCGTCACTTGCTCCTTCAGCATATCGATAGGAGAGAGTGAAAACATCTTCAATATCGAGAGAAAAAGCTGTTTCTGAGGAAAAGGATGAAAGGTCCGGCTCCGGGAAACGATGAATTTTCAGATGGTCTCTTACGCTTTTGTTGTCACCTATGTCCCCCACATAAATATAAGACTGCCCTTCTTCTGGGCCAGGCCCAATAGCAATGTCTTCCCAATCCCTGTTTTGAATGTCCATCAAAATTATATCGCCCCGATAATTTCCCAGGGTGTCATATACATATACCACGGGCCGGTTTCCGGAATCCTCATGAATGTACACCATGCCTGGATTTTTCCTTCCCGAAACGATGCCGGAAGCTTCAGGCAAAGGTTGTGTGAGTATGCTCTCATTAAATAAGAAAAATGTATTGCTTGTTCTAGAGTCGTGACGAGAATAAGTAGCAAGATATATATTACAATCCCGGTTGTTGCCAATATTTTCCTTTTCACATGCCGGCAGTATGAATATTAAAATGGCTGAAAGTATTACATTTTTTGTAACAAAGACCTTCATATCTTATAAAACTGAGATTGATGTTTTTAATGTAGGCTTTTTTTATCTGTCTGATAAACGTAAATGTTTTTTTTCAAAACCCTGAATAGCTTTATGGAGGATTTTTTGGGCTTTAGTTTCATTTCCAAAACCCATAAGTTCTACATTGCCACTACGCTTATAATTGGTAAGCCAATGTGCCAGAATATCAACAACCCCCGGAAATTGTTTTTGCAGATCATCCATGCTAAAAACATTGTAAAACCAACTATCCACTTGCACGGCAATAAGTTTGTCATCCTGCTCTTCGTTGTCTTTCATAAACAGGACACCTACTATCCTTCCTGGCACAACAGTTCCTCGTTTCAGAGCAGGACCTAGCAGAAATACATCAAGGGGATCATTATCTCCTCCATCTTCTAGAGGAAGAAAAGTGCGGGGTATCATCCCATAATTTGCCGGATAGGGAAGGTATTTTACCACCCTGAGGCTATCTTTTCTTACCTCCTCCCATTGCAAATAGCCAGTCTCCTTGTGGACCTCCCATTTTTGGTTACAACCTGCCGGTATTTCTACCACAATATTAACAAGGCTGTCTTGTTCAAAAACAGGAATATCCCTGAAAAAATCATGTTCTTTGATTTTTGTATTCTGATGATAGGGGCTTTCAGCGTTACATGAACAAAAAAGGAAGGGTATTAGTACTAATAATAAGTATTTTTTCATCTGAATCCGGAGGGTTATAGGGTACAACAAACGAAAGGTTTCCATAATAACAGGTTAAAGAGCAGCAGGCTGGAAACCATGAGCGTTCCAACCTGCCTGTATTTTTTAATCAGTTCATAGAAAATATTTTACTCTGCCCCGAAGGCTCCAATAAATGAAGAGGGCCCGGGTATATCAATGGTTATGCCACCAGCGCTGAGGGTAGAAATAACCGGGGTAAAGTCAGTGGTTCCGGCGGTAAGGCCAGGTGAGTCAGGAGTAAGATGGAAGTTCCATGAATCATCGGGGATGGCTGTCATCTTATCTGTATTCACGTCATAATTTACAAACAAGGGATCTTCCTGGACGATATCACCTGGCTTTTCATAAGTAAGGGTATTGCCATCATCATCCAAATCAGTAGCGGGCCAAAAATTTTCCTGGTCAGTTTCATCATAGGCATAGTAGTGGGTAAAGTCATACACTGTATTTTCCATATCAGGCAACCGATCACCTCTTAAGCGAACACCGAAACGGCAATTTACAATCAGGTTGTTATAAATCTGACCTCTTGCTCCCTGTTCATAGTTAACAGACCCCCCACGACCAGACTGTGCTCTTCTAAAACCATTATTGATAAAAGTGTTGTTGTATGTATCAATGTTGGTCTGAGGAACACCATCACCAGGACCTGCAGGTTTGCTACCATTGGTAGCCATGGCATAAAAAAGATTGTACGCAACTACGCCTACAGTGCCATCTTTGGCATTTAGCCCTTCACCGCCGGTTTCTCCAATGTTGTAAAAAACATTATTTACCAGCACTATTTGAGCTCCTCCCTGAGGGCGAATACCATCATCAGCCAGGTTGCGTATTATGCTGTTTTTTAATACCAGAGCTCCTTCGGGATTGGCAAAGTGAATGGTATACCTGGGGTCACCTGCATCATAAGCTTCCGATTGTCTTGCAGGACCACCGGAATATTCAATAATGACATGCTTGAGGATAAGGTGTTCACACGAAGACATTGCCTGGATGCCACCCCATAAGCCCTCATAAGCATTTACAGGATCTCTGCGCTCTTCCACCACGGTAAACATTATAGGATCCTGCTCACTACCTATGGCTACCAAGTTACCGAAAAGCTGAATCTCAGGACTTGTATCGGGCGAAAGACCATCACCATCAAAAGCCAAAACAACACCAGGCTCCAGTATCAACTCTTCTCCCTCGGGAACAATGATATCCCCACTTACAATATAAGTACCTTTGGATAATGTTCCTGAAATTTCCCCATGAAGGGTTTCATCACTCCCGTTACCATCGCCGTTTCCATTGTCTCCGGTGGGACCATTGTCATCATCTTTCTCACATGCAGCAAATGCAAGTGAAATCATTAAAGCCATTGCAATCAGGCTAATGGGTTTTAGATTCTTTTTAAATTTACTCATAATTTGACGTTGTTAAGGGTTAAATAAATAGAGTTTAAAGTTTATATTTTATTCCCAACAGGAAGGTCCTTCGATAATATTCCTGCCGCACCATAGTCTCAGAATCACTGGCAGGCTGTAACGACTCTATTCTTTGGGATGGATAATGCGGTTTTTTAATATATAATTCGTAAGGGTTATCTATGATATTGTTTACCTTGATGAAAAGGACGAAGTCTTGGAAAAATCGCTTTTCTGCAGAAAAGTCCAACTGCACAAGACCTTTTTGCCACCAATCTGTTTCATAACCAGTAGAAACCACAGCTATTCTCTCCCCAGTATAAACAGCTGACAACTGGGCATCAACCCCATTTCTCTGGTCTTTATACAGAACGGAGAGATTCGCAAGGTGCCTGGACTGCCCCTGAAGGGGGCGTTGCTGGATTACATTTAGAAAGGTACTGTCTCCCACATCAAGGTTTTGTTGCTGCAAAGGTGTTAGCTGATCGTAATTTTCTTCAGTCAGTAAAGACCAGGTACGTTTTACGGACTCTATCTCGGAGGACGTATAGGTATAATTACCCCGGATTCCAAACCGATTAAAATACTTTATTACATCCAGTTCAAATCCGTAATTAACAGCCATGTCAAAATTAACAGGTGTAATTACAGTTGTATTGGAGGGGAAATGGGACTGGTAATTCGCATCCGTTTCAGTCATTACAGTAAGTTCAATGGGGTCGTAAATTCTTTTATAAAAACCGCTTACCAGAAGTTGATCAGTGGTGTTGGAAAACAACTCGTATCTCAAATCAAAGTTATCCGCTGTAACAGGTTTAAGCGAAGGGTTGCCCCCACTCACATAAATGTCCTCTGTGGAAGGACGTGTATATGGAATAATTTCAAGAAAGCTGGGTCTGGATAACGATTTGTAATAGGAGGCTCTGATGAGATTGTTTTCACTGAATGAATACTTTAAATGAATAGAAGGAAGGAGGTTCAAGTATTTCTGCGAGCCATCCTCTACCAGGTCATTAGCAGTGGAAAATCCCTGGTCCGTGTGTTCCATCCTCACTCCTCCCGTAAACAACCACTTTTGGTAGGGCCATTTAAATTGCAAAAAGTGTGCGAAAATATTTTCATAAGACTGGTAATTCAAAGCATGACTAGCTGTACCCGAGCCACCAGTTATCCTCCATGTAAGAACCTCATATTGTGTCTCATAAGGAATGTACTCCTGAATTCCGGGGTTGGGCTTAAATGTGTACATATCAAAACTGTTTTTCCTGTCTTTGATACGATAAAGACCGCCTGTTTTCAATTCAAGCCCATTGGAGTTACTGGCAGGGTTGTATGTCAGATTATAATACCCTGCATAATCCCGGTCGGAATTGTTTTCCCAAATCCGAATCTGATTTTCATGAATCAACCACCGGAGTTCCCTGCCAGGGGTATCGTAATTTGAAACGGTAATCAACTGTGAATTATCGGGCACGTTTTGGTGAGCAGCAGAATACACCAAAGACCAGTCGGCATGAATGTTTGAATGCAACTGGTGATCACCCTGCAATGTGGAATTGTAAATGCTTTGAATATTTGTTTGTATACGAAAATTATTTTCAAGGGTGGGTTCGTTGATACCCCTTAGTCCATCTTCCCATATTACCCGTGTTTGATTTTTCTGTAAATTCAAAAAGACATTATATAAGCTAATGCTATGATTTGAATTTACGATAAAATCAATTTTATTGTGAACCCCCGCCCTTTTCTGAGAAGTTGAATATCTTCGTTTTTGATATTTTGAAATATAGGGGAGATTTTCTTTTCCCCGATTTTCAGATATAAGGAACTGTGTTCTGTCTGTGCCTTTTGATGCAGATTGATAAGTAGCCGCCAGGATAACACCCAGCCTGTTGTCAAAAAATCGGTCACCCAAACCAAGCGATGCATTGTAATTGGGTAGAGGCTTAATTTTTGAAAAATTAAAATTTTCACTGCTATAATAATCCTGGGAGGCGGCCACCCTGTCTTCACCTCGCAACCGCTGCATAGGTGGGGTTTTGTTTATAGACTGGTAATCATAATAATCAAAATCTCTCTCCTGGAAAATCTCATTATATCCTACTGAAAACCCTGCATTCACAATTTTTCTTGAATGGGCACTCTTCATTTGCATATCCACAACTCCTCCAATAGCATCCCCTTCCATGGACGGAATCAATGATTTGGAAACCACTAGCCTGTCAAGAAGCTCTGCCGGAAAAATATCCAGGGGTACATACCGGTTTTCATTATCTGGAGAAGGTATTTTGATTCCATTAACCAGCGTATAGTTATACCTTTTATCCATCCCCCTTACAATAGCATACTGAGCCTCTCCACCTGAACCTCTTTCAACGGTAAGCCCTGAGACTCTTTGAACTACATTAGCTACTGTAAGATCGGGTGAAAGTTCTATGGCTCTGGCAGATATAGCATTAATGGCATGTAGAGAATTACGTTCGCTTGCACGTGCACTGCCTTCTGTATGTGTCAATCGATTGCTAATAACCTCAACAGTTCCCAGTGTCAGGGATACATTCTCCATCCCAATTTCAAGATGCCTGCTTTCATCTAATTCAACTTTTCGTGTTACCGGATCATAGGAAATAAATGAAACATCAACCACATAGTTGCCCATGGAAACATTACGAATAATAAAACTTCCGTCTAATCCGGCAATTGCGTAATGGTTTGTTCCTTCCAATACTATTGTTGCTCCGGTTAAAGGTTCCTGGGTGGCCTGATCAAAGATTTTACCTGACAATGTCAGCATCCTCTCTGCCTCCGGCAAGGCTGTGGCCCCAAAACAGCTAATTGCGTATAGAATAAAAAATAGAATATTTTTTTTCATTGATGCTTTCTTTATCTGAACCAGGTAATTGACACTTGTAATAGGAAAATCCATGGCTAAACTTTCTACCGTTGTTTTACACTGCAAAAATGCAGAACCTATCATTAAAAGAGGTTTCCTTATTGTTATTAAACCCTTATCATATGGTTAGCCTAACATCAACAGAATGTTAAGCAATTACCTTTAACCTGGCTCTTCAGCTATTCACAAACACTGAGAATGAAAACATATTTATCAGCCACCTGTTTTGGGTTTAGTTTAAAGGAGATTTTTTTTGCCAGGTTAGTAATAAATCGGTAAAATTTCATTATGCAGATGCTGAAACCACAGGCTATACATACCTGTTAATTTTATCTTTTGAGTAAGATTTCCTTTTCAAAAAAAAAATATTTGAATCCAACCTTTTTCATACTATTTTCGTCTGTAAGTATAAAGGCCTCTTTTTGCCTGTTTTAAAAATCACACCAATGTTAAAAATTAACGTTTTTCGATGCTTGAAAATACCGGTTTTTACATTTATGGTTCTTTGGGGGTTTTCATCCTGCGAGCCCGATGATCTGTCGAAACCGGTCAGGGTTCATTTCGAATTGAGCTTTACACAGGATAATGCACCTTTGTCTTATTTAACCTTCCATAATATTGCCATGGATCTGGAGCAAATAAGTTTTTATGGTATCCGTCAGGAAGGGAATGATGTTTTGTTTAACACCCGTCCGGGCGATGCTTTTGGTATGCATATACTAACACCTGCACAAAACACCTCTTACGTCACGTATTTTGACATTAAGCAAGGTGTTTACCAGTTAATGCGGTGGGATATTGAGGTGGGAGAAATAGATGATGAGGTGTATTTTGATGATTATATTGATAGCGATGACTTTGGTCTAATCATAGAAGGCACCTACACCCGGCAGGATGGCTCCTCTGTACCGATTTTTTTTGCCATTGAAGAAGAGGAAGTCATCAGGGTAGAGTCTGAAAATCAGGATGGAGAGGTTCCCATTGCTATTGTTGCTGACAATGTTTACACAGTATTTCTGGAAATCAATCCTCATGCTCTTATGAGAGGCATCTCCAGAAACCTTTTGGAACAGGCTGAAACAGACGAAGAAGACGATATTGAGTTCATTGAGATATCGGAAGATGAAAATGAGGATTTGTACAACCTTGTTTTGTTCCAGTTATCCAAAACATTGAAGGCTGTAGTTAGGTAAAGTTGTTTGAATGACGCAGTATATTAATTTACAGGAAGAAACACTCATACGCGGCTGTGTAAAAAACGACCGCAAGGCACAGGAACAGCTTTACCGTTTGTATGCCGATGAGATGTACAATGTATGCCTGGCCTATGAGAAAGACCGGGATGAGGTAAAGGATATTCTGCAGGATTCCTTTATCAAAGTATTTAAAAGCATTGAAAAATATGATAGAAAGGGGCCTTTGAAAGCTTGGGTGAGAAGGATTGTGGTGAATACGGCTATCGACCATTTTCGAAGAAAAAAAGAAACGGATTCCTTTGTGGATGTGGAAACCATCTCCGAAACCACTCCCGAACAAGGAGACCGGCAGGGAGGACAAGGGCTTAAAGACATCCTCAAAATGGTAAAACGCTTACCCGAGGGGGCCCGCATGATTTTCAACCTCTTTGCCCTGGAAGGATACTCACATAAAGAAATAGCCGAAAAGCTAAGTATCACAGAAGGCACATCCAAATCGCAATATAGCCGTGCACGGCAACTGCTCCAGCAATGGGTTGAAATATAATACCAACGGCAATGAACGAAAAGAAACTCATAGAGCTCTACAAAAAACAGCTGGCCCAATCTTCGGAGAAGGCCCCGGAAGGCTTATGGGACGATATTGCCGGAAAAATGGATACCGAAGATGAAGGTCAACTCATATCCCAGTACAAAGAAGAGCTGGCAAAGTCTTCCGAAAAAGCGCCCGTTGGTCTATGGGATGATATTTCACGCAAAATGGATTTGGACGAAGTATGGGAAGGGGTTGCCACCGGGCTTGATGAAGAAAAAAAAGCGGGTGGTTTCTGGGGGTTTCATCGTGGCATAGCGGCAGCCATAGCCTTGCTGCTCATAAGCACCCTGTCGGTGTGGTTTGTTGGCAATCTCTCCTCTCCTGATGCCGAATTTGCGGTTACAGAACCAGAATTGACTGCGCCAGCCCATGAAGGTAGATCCGAAGAAACCATAGAGGCACCTACCCCAACCCGCCAGCCTGAATTTTCTATAGCTATAACCGGTGGTACCGACAAAGAAGAAGCCATTCAAGAGATTGCGGAAACAGCAATAGCCTCCCTGCAGGAACAAGATGCTTCCTTTCAGGAAGAGAACAAATTCCTGTCAGATCTGCAGGAAAGCACTTTAGCCTATGGCTCTTCTGTCTTAAATCCACTGATTTCTGCCACAGCCTCTTTAATGACAGCAGGAAGGCCTTCTTTACAGGAAATGTCATCTCATTCGTTACAGGATGAAGAAATCAATAATGAAATAAGCCTGCCTGCAACTGGTGCCGGAAGCGGTCTGCTGGCTTTGGGATTTACAACTTCCATGAAAAACACCTGGCTGTTTAATCATGAAACCTTTCAGGGGTTTAACCCCGGCTCAGGCAGTCGAACTCATGTGCAAATATACCCCGATATTGCAATGAGTATCAGGTTTGCTTTATCTAAACGGTGGGAAGCAGAAAGCAGCCTTTCCTTCTCTTCCAATACCGGACAAACTTATGACCAGTATATTTTCGGACGATATAGTCAACGGGAGATTGCTCTCAACTATTTTCAGGCTGAAGCACTTGCCAATTACAAACATCCTACAAGGTGGGTTTTTCGCTCCCATCCCATCTCTCATAGCTCCTCAGCTGGCTTCTATTACGGTGTCTTAAATTCTGCAAGTGAAATCATTGCAGGTGAAAAGGAGGATATTTCCACTTTATACCGGGGAGATGATTATGGCATTATCACAGGTCATAAGCTGAATATCCCCCTATCCGGTAAATTGCTTTTTTCTCCCGGAATTCAAATAAAATGGGGATTACCCAATATTTACAAGGGAGAATACACCCTGCCCTCTCTTAAAAGAACTCACAACAGAAGTATAGAACTTAGATTTTCCCTTTATTACAATTTCTCCAGGTAATATCCGAAATCTTTCTTTTGCTTTTTTCACTAGGGTTGCACTTCTTGCTTCTGACGTAAATATTACAGTCATCGGCATAGCGGCAGAAGCTATGTCCACGTTTTTCCATCTCTTTACCCCATTCGTCGAGGACGATAGTGGATAGTAAGGGAGATAGTGGACTGCCTTGTGGGTTCCGGCAATACATTGCTCTGTCAAACCATCTGACATAATTCCGGGTTTCAGGTAGGATTTTACCAGCCTCAGCATAAACAGCCTTAATTCAAGTTTCTGTTCGTCACAGCAAATGTTTGTATTCAGCTTCCTTCAGATTCCACCTCACGATGGACACCCTTGCATTCGACTATGTGATTCCGGTCAATCCGGCTCTCTCGGGACTTGCACCCGTTGGTGGTAGAGCATGCCCGGCACACCTCGATATGCAACCCCTACGGGCAATACCCACCCCGGCCTTGCAGGTTACCCGGTAACAAAACAAGGAACGGAGCGTTAAAAAAAAATTTGCAGACCCGCACACCAGCTACAATCAGCTACAATAATACCCCGTTTGTTGAAGAGCATTCAAATCTTTTAGCCGAGGGACCCCACCGTTTTGTCGGGGAGACTGCAAAACCTTGACTTTTTGGTTACTTTTTGTCAAAAAAAGCAATTAAAAATAACAAACAATTGCCCATAGAACGATACCTGATCGTAAAGAGAGACGGGGGTGAGTTAGTCAGGCAGAAGCCCGCCAGATCCTTCGCTCAGCTCAGGAGGACAGGTGTGCCCACCCGGCTTTCTACTCTTCAACCTTTTTAACTTTTCAACTTTCTTGTTACTCCCTTTGACCTACCAGTATGGCCTTCCAGGGCGTAAGATTCAGGGCAAACTCTTCAATCATGTGGCATCGCATACGCAACCAGCCAAAGTGTTCTTTCTCTTCAATTTGCAGATAGAAAGCCCAATAGGAATCAATATTCTGTACACTGTCAAGCGCCTGATAAAAGCCTTCTTCATTGTTGGTGCCAAAGTAACTGCCACCTGAAGATTCTACCGTCCACCCGGGACTACCCATACTCCTGATCACCTTGTCGCCCTCTGCCCAGGGTCTTTCTTCCTCCGTGTTATAATCGCTGTAGCCGCCAAGAGAACTGTTAAAGACATACCGATAGCTCACATCAATCCAGTAGTTATACTCCTCGAAACTTATATCCCATTCCAACTTCAGCCAGAAATCGTCCAGGGTGTTACCGGTAAAGTCATACAGCAGGGTAGTGTCCTGCAGGCATATATCATCAATGACATAATGCTGATGATAGATGGAGGGGGGCTCTTCTTCCAGGGGGGGCGTGTCATCTTTGTCTGAACATCCTGCCCACAAAAACAGGACGAACGAAACAGGGATAAGCCATCGTTTTTCCATAGTGCTGTGCTTTAGGGTTTTTAATCAATCATTAAATAAAATAATTTTCTATACAATTTAAAAACTTCCAAAATTGTGGGTTCCCATTCCTTATTGACTGAATAAAATATCACAGAAGAATAAGTGAAATTTTAGCTTCGTCCGGAAGGTTTTCCGGCATCACTTTGTTTACCGGCCTTTGTGGGGGAATGTCACCGGGATCTATGGCAAAGCAAATGCTAAATTCTTTCACAAACAAACACATAAGAGCACCTTCTGCTCGCAACACATCGAAGGTATAATGTTGCAGAACCTCTTCAACAGTGCTGCCCACACCGATTCCTGCTGAAGTAGTATAGCGGTTGCTGTAAATCCATATTCTCCACAATACCGATGCATCAGGGTATGAGGGTTCAAGTTTCATGACCAGTTCGCCATCATACATCAGATCGTATGCGGTGTAATCAATGCCTTCAAGAAAAAGGGAACTCTTTTCAACGGTGTATTTTTCCTGTGCTGTATGCAATGCTATCTCCATGGGCATATGTTTTTCAAATGCACCTGCCATAGTGTTGCTTATAATCCGTTCATCCTGCTGCGCACACGACTGGCATAAATACGCAATTAATGCGCTTAATAAAAGTATCGCTGATCTGTTCATTGTTTTATTGATTTTTCTGAAAGCTAAATAATCCGGCCTGTTTAATTTTCCCACCCCTCCCGCTGCAACAGTTCCAGCACCAGGGCTATCTGGCACACCCGGTTTTGTAAAGTTCTGAAATTTATTTTCCGAAAGGTATCTGTCGGCTTATGGTAATCGGGGTGCATTCCTGAAAAGAAAAAAATGGACGGAATACCCTTACGAAAAAACGGATAACTGTCGGATCTTTTGAGAATACCGACGGGATCATTTGAGTTGTTAAACGAGTAATCGAACCGGCATGGGTTATATAAGCTATCTGCCCTGTTGATTATCCTGTCTAGCTCCCGGGACTGGCCTGTACCAACACAATAGAGGTATCTGCCATTGCGGTGGTTGTCATCAACCCTGGAAATCATGTCCAGGTTGAAGCTGGCCGGAATATTACCCGCGTCAAAACCAGGTTGGTTTACATGAAATATTGACCCCAGCAATCCTGCTTCTTCTGCATCTGTTGCCATAAACATCATGGTAAATCGCAGGTCATCAAATTGCAGAAAATGCTCCGCAAGTTCAAATAATGCTGCTACGCCCGAGGCGTTATCATCGGCACCGGGAAAATATATATCCCCATCCCTGCCCAGGTGATCATAATGGGCCATAACAACAAGGGTCTTGTTGGATTTGCCGGGAATTACTCCTATTATATTCCGGGCTTCAATGGTTTCATGCACCCTCTCAAACTTCACTTTCACTTTTTGAACCGGCACATCAGCTATTCGATTTTCTTCCATTTTAATCAATAGCTGTTCCTTTGTAAACCCTGTAAGGTTTTTTATTTCCGAATTGGGAATGAGAATGGAATTCAGAAAACTGGGGCTATCCAGCCCGTTGGGCCTGAAGGGAGTTTTATCTGCCAAAGCGATTCTTTTGCTAAGGTAGTGGTTCCGAAGTGTAAGCCTGATGGATTCAAATTGTTTTTCATTATCCGGATTGGCCGCAATTATACCCTGCGCGCCAACTTTGCTTAATCGTTGCCTTACTTCAAACAATGACCGCATGTTTTCGACAAAAACCAGCACCAGCCTGCCTTCTGTTTCTATTTGTTTCAATTCCTCTTCTGTTCCTGTTCCGGCAAAAACCACTTCCAGCTCCTTTTCATCATTTTGAGGGAAATGCCCCTGAAAAACCATGTTAACAAAATTCTCCAGTTTCCTTTCAGGGGTTTTTACATACACCTGCCCCCAATAGGAAGCTGACAACGTAAACTTTTGAAAATATCCGCTGGTGTCAAATGGAACAAGACCCAACTCCCCGAATTGTCCGGCAATAAATCGTGCTGCCTTCGCGTGTCCTTCGGTTCCAATCCCCCGCCCTTCCAGAGAGTCAGAGGAGAGAATTCGTACGTAGCGTCTCAGATCCTTTCTGTCGATATTACAATCCGCTGTCTGCCCTTGCGCATAAAAAATTATACAGCCCAGCCAAATGACGAGCAGGAGTTTTTTCGCAATATTTCCGAATACTTTAGACATTATGGGCATATAAATAGGTTGTAATACTTTTAAAACCTCCACAGTAGCGGATTTGTGATTGTCTCGCCCGGATGGGACAAAACCCCCAACCGGGAATACCATGCTTCTTATTTTATTGTATTTGGGTAAGCTCTTTTCGGTTCAGTAAATTTGACGTTCGCGTTTTGGCTCAAGCACAGGCACAGTCATATTCAACATGGTTCAGATTTCACCGGTAAGCATGAGGGCTTCCTTAATATTCGAAAAAAATAAAATTAAAAAGGCAACGATTAATCCTACATATTGCTGCCATCGAAAAACTAGCGGCTGATTGATCTTTTCAGGATTGGTTTTAAAAAGTGCTTTTATCTCGAACCTTGAAATATTATAGGTAGCAACGGTAATTAATGTGTAGGCCGCAAGCTCATAAAGCCCACTTCGCCCCAAAACGGCGAATGAGGGGGCAATTCTTTCAGCCATGGCAAATGTAAATGAGTTTGACCCGAGAATAAGCCCATACAGTAAAAACCAAATGGGAGGTATCAGGTACCCTAATGGAACGCTGTTTACCCTAAAGGATAAATTAAATACTATGATTACCGCACTCATTATAAGATTAACCACGAATATCCGTATAAATTCTTTGCCTACACTGGCAGAAATATCGCTCCCGGCCAATTTTGAGGCCAGACTTGTGTCTCTCATCAATCCTTCAGGAAACAAGTAAAAACTTATAAACCAGGCGGCTGTAAAAATCATTAATCCCATAAGGTACATTCCGGCAAACCTTATGATGATATTTTTATTGCATATAATATTTCTCATTGTTTTACCTTTTTATCGCTCATATTAGACATAACTATTGTTAAACTAGCACTCTATTTTTGTGGCATTTATTCCTGGCTAACATGTTTTCTGAATTTTATTAAACTTAATGCGATTGAAACTGCAATTATTATTGGTATATAACTCTTAAGTTCAATAAAGGAAAAAAACTCGTTAGGGGAAATACCCTCACCACTTATTAATTTTTTCACTGGAACATATAAGCCAACAATTACAAACCCTAAGGTTAAACCTATTATTGAAATTAAAAATTTAGTAAAGAAAGATTTATATTTCATATTCAGCGTTTTAAGTTATTGTTTTCAGGTGAATCTTATGAAATTGAATCCTTTTTACTCACTGTTTTTCACTTTTACCCCATTTATTGATGAATCCTATTAAGACACATCACACCAAGACATCATTCCGTTTCTACAACGGCCCTTGTATGGCCACAGTAGCGTATTTATTCCGCTTTGCTCTTTGGCAATACTACCACCAAGCCTAGCACCACGCAGCGATGCAGTGAGCCCGTCGAACAGTAGCAGCGAAGCTAATTGCGGCTCCATGTTGCCTGTTGGGCTTATTCGTGGTGTATAAATATATTTCTTAATTCTGTTATAAAAATTAAAAATGCATTCATTGAGTTATCCATATCTTCAACAATCTTTTTTGATGCTTATACCTATACCAAAAGCATACAATATTCCCCTACCTACTCCACTATCCTGCACCTCAAGCATTTTCAGAACGCAATATAACTAATTTCTTCTTATATACCTTTCACTTCCGCATATAAATTATTGACACTTTGTTAATTACGCTTGTGAAGTACAATTTAATGGGAAAATCGAGGAAGGCTGGGAAGATTGGATGAAGGGGGTTATTGCAGGGCCAGGGCTTCTTTTACCCTTACCCTCTGGCCGTTGTCGAAGGCAAAGATATAGGTGTCGGAGTTTGCGCTTGAGCAACCCGGGGAGGGGTCTCTTTTGCAGGTTCCGGCCTTGCCGTTTCTTCGGGGTTTTCTGCCAGGGGCAAGGCAGTCTCCTCCTCCATCGCGTTTTAGTCCGTTCCGTTCAGCGGAACGGATAAAATATTGCCATAAAGCAGGGGGCCCTAGCCCCATCTAAAGCCCAGCTACCAATGATTTTTTCATACTGGGGCTGAAGCCCCTGTTCTATCAGGCTTTCAAACCCGTCAGTTGTAACTGACGGCAATGGATAGGAGTAATACCGGGGTTTTGCCCTGCCCTGCCTTTTTCCTTTTGACGTTATAGCCATCGCCATAGCGACAGAAGCTATGTCCACAACACCCTTGCTTTTGACTCTGAGATTCCGGTCAATCCGGCTCTCTCGGGACTTGTACCCGTT
>SLQX01000165.1 GCA_007131245.1 Bacteroidales bacterium | reverse complement strand
TTTGTTGTACTATTTGTAAATCGGAGTTTATTGCTTTTTAATGAATTATCAAAGACGCATCTGAGCACTTTTGTCTGCAACACCGTGAGCCTGTCTCACACAATTACAACGGAGGTTATCTCTGCAAGAGTGGTTTTTTGCATGGAGTATAAATTTACAGCCCCGGTTTATCCAGAAGTATAAAATTTATAATTGGAAAATTATTACTATGATAGATTCTTACCGCCATAAAGGTATGCGGAGAAAGCTTGCAGTCACCATCAAAAATAAGGGAATCAAGGATCAGAGAGTACTGGCCGCTATTGAGAAAATTCCCAGACATTTTTTTCTGGATTCCTCATTCACCGAAATAGCCTACCAGGATAAACCCTTTCCCATTGGCTCTGGTCAGACCATTAGCCAACCCTATACTGTTGCTTTCCAGACAGAATTGCTTCAGGTAGAGAAAGATGAGAAGATTCTTGAAGTTGGAACGGGCAGTGGCTACCAGGCCTGTGTCTTGCTGGAGATGGGGGCCAGGGTATACAGTATTGAAAGGCACAGAACCTTGTACAAAAAAGCCAGTCAATTGCTTTCAGAAATGGGTTACCTGCCCAAGCTCTTTTATGGGGATGGATATAAAGGGTTGCCAACTTTTGCCCCCTTCGACAAAATACTTGTTACGGCGGGTGCTCCCGAAATTCCGGAAGAGTTACTCAAGCAGTTGAAAACCGGTGGGTTGATGGTTATTCCATTGGGTGGAAGCGGAAACCAGTTGATGACTACCATAAGGAAATTGTCTGACACCGATTTTGAAAAGAAAGAGCATGGGTATTTTAGATTTGTGCCTTTGCTTGGGAAAAAAGCATAGTTTTTACTTTTGGTATAAAAAAAATGCAATTATGGCTATGAAATGTCCGGAATAAATATTTATATTTGCGTGAATTCTATGAGCCATGAGTTTTGCAAGCGAAATAAATGATGTGTTAATGCAAAAAAATATTGTAGAGCTTCTGCAATCAAGCTTTATTGCCGATGTGGATGGTAAGGCAATTCTGGCCTTTAGCGGAGTGATGTCGCAGGATACTATTGTCGGCCTGGGTGATGCTCTTCGAAGTGAGCTGCATCATTATTTTCCTTTGAGTGTCGTAAACAAGGTATTTGCCATTTACATCGAAATGGCACAAAATGTTTTGCATTACAGTCATTCAAAAGCAGATATTAATGGTAAAGAAACAGGAGTAGGAAGTATTCTGGTTTTTAAAATGGAAGCTGCCTACCAACTAGTATCTGTAAACCTGATTACACAGGCACAGAAAGATTTTATAGAAAAAAAAATTAACGTGGTAAACCAATTTACCTTTAATGAAATCAGGGAGTTTTATCTGAAGAAGAGAAAAGAGTCCGTTGAAGGCAACAGTAAGGGGGCAGGACTAGGCTTTATAGACATCATTAGGAGAACAACAGAGCCCTTACAGTATGATTTTGAACCAGTGGACGATAACCTCTATTATTTTTACTTAAGTTCACGTGTTTTAACCAGTTAGTTATTAGTTTGTATGGAGAATTTGTATATTGAAGCCACAAGGTATACCCCGGAAATATCAGCTGATGCTCAGAAAGGGGAGGTAAAGTTTTATGGTTCCAGCTACCCGGAAAATGCTAATGAGTTTTACAAGCCTGTTTCTGAGTGGATTGAAAAATATTTGAATGAACAAAACACTTCACTGGAAGTTAATTTTTATATATATTATTTCAATACCAGTACATCCAAAAGCTATCTGAATATCCTGGAAATACTGGAAAAGTTTTCCCAAAACAACAAAGATGTGCATATAAACTGGTATTACACCAAAGATGACGAAGACAGTTTAGATAGTGGTGAACGACTATTCATGGAACTCGATCTTAAATACCAGCTTATAGCTGTTGATAATATTTAACCTTAGGCCCTTTCAGCTATGGATACCAATCAAAAGCCCGATACATCCAGAGATGTTTTTAGTAAAGAATTTCAAAAATTACAATACTACCGGGAGTTCCTGAAAAACAGGGAAGTATCCGACGAAGCATGGGTGAGGCTACTTGAATCACTATTGAAAGATTATGAATTGCTACTGATAGATGCTGTAAAGATTACTAAAATTGGAGATGTCTCGCAACATAAACTGTTGAAAGCCAAAGAAAAAATTGAAGAACTCAACAACAAACTGACAGAGTCCGAACGAAATGTTCGTGAATTAAATACCATTCTGATGTTTTACATCAAAGCCACAGACAAATAAATTCCCTTCTCCTTGTGATGGTCCGGATATAATCGACCATCGGGTTTCACCCCATAATTTTTGCTTTTTTTGTCAATTTCTTCTATTTGATGTGTATATTTGTTGCCAATTGGATAGTAATCCTCACATTCTATATTTGGTTTAATATACCGGGCAATGAAATTGAAATTTACCCTCTCCTGGACCCTTTTTTGTAGCGTATTAAATGTTTTTGCAACTGATGAATATAATTTGCCGGACTCCATCCATCAATTAGATAACCCTATTGAACAAATGGAGTTGTATATTCAATTGGGAGATAAGCACGAATACTCCGATCCAAACAAAGCCATTTACTATTATCAGAAAGCTTTTCAGACTGGTACAGGGTTTGAAGCCAGCAGACGCTATCAGGCCTTAATCCCCCAGGTGGAAATGCTTAAAGCAAAAAGCTTAAGGTATATAGGGATTGTGCACTCAGATCAGGGGAACTTCCAGGAGGCTATTGAAAACTATACAGCAGCACAAAATCTTCTTAAAGACTTAAGGGAGCTGTATACCCGGCAGTATCAGGATGAAGTAGACCTGAAAATTGCCAAAGTGCTTAATAATATGGGTGTGGTTTATAGCAGGCAGGGTGCATTTGGGATCGCTAAGGATTACTATAGAGAAGCTCTGGATGTTTATACAGATTTGTCCGACTCTACCAGTATTGCCATAGCCTACAGTAGCCTGGGAATTGCTGAGGCCAGGCAAGCTAATATGGCAGAGGCTTTATCGTTTTTTCAAAAGGCATTGGAAATTTATTCTCTGAAAGGAGACCAGGAGGGTTTGGCACAATCTTTTAATAATATCGGGGGGATTCAGTTTCAACTCAGAAACTGGGATGAGGCGCTGAATCTTTATGTTCAGGCCCACGACAAATACCAGGAACTGGGACACATGCACAGGGTTGCTGCCATTAAGGGAAATATTGGTTTGGTATATCAGAATATGAAAAATTTTGATGAAGCCCGCCAATATCTGGAACAAAGCCTTGAGGAACGCAGGCAACTGGCCAGTAAATCAGGAATTGTTGAAAGTTTGAACAATTTGGGCTCTCTTTATGAAGAGTTGGGTGATTATGCCCAAGCCAGGCAGTATTACTCCAATGCGCTTAATACTGCTACTGAGATAGGTGACAAAAGAATCATGGCAATTGCTCATATAAATATTGGTAAGATGTACTCCCATGATCGAAACTTTGCATTGGCCATTGACCGCACAAATAAAGGATATCAAATTGCCTCCGGGCACAATCTGAAATTTGTTGTTAGGTCTGCACTGGATCAACTTACCAACCTCTATGCAGAAATCAATAATTTCCGACAGGCTTATGAGTTTTCAAGGCGGCACTATGATGTCAGCCAGGAAATTCTGGATGAGCAAAAAGCACGAAACATTAGTGAGCTCGAAATCGAATACCAGGCAAGAGAAAACCAGCAGAGGATAGAGTTCCTGGAGCAGGAAAGTGAACTTAATGCTTTGCAGCTTAAACAGTCACGTACCTTGGTTATTGTCCTGGCTTTGGTCTCACTGGTGGGACTTATCATGACTGTTTTTGTATTTATCTTTATCAAGCAAAGAAATAAAATTCAACTGCTGAAACAAGAAAAAGAGGCTCGTTCACTTATTCGGAAAACGGATAATGACTTGAAAGCCATTATGAAAACGCATGCTCATGGGATGATTCTCCTGGATAATGAATTGAATGTCATATCATTCAACAAGCTGGCTGAACAATGGGCCAAAAGCTTTCTGGGTGAAACACTGCAAGAAAACAAATCTTTGGTTAATTATAGTAATCCCCTTGTGAATGAATTACAGACCCAAGCACTGTATGAAACATTAAAGGGCAACTCCATGGAGCTGGAAAAGAAAATTCAAGTAAACGGGAAAACCCATTATTATAAGTTTTTTGCCAACCCTGTTTTTGATGATGATGATAATTATATACAGTCTCTAAGCCTGATGATTGAAGATATTACCCAAAGAAGAACCACACAAGACAAAATAATGTCAGACCTCAGGGAGAAAGAAACATTGATCAAAGAAATTCATCAAAGAGCAGGACTCACTTCCACGCATATCAGTGGCTTGCCGCTGAGGGGTCCGTGCGCCCGGTCGGCGTAATCCATAGACGAGCCTGGACGGTTCGACATACCACAGACCCGACCCGACCCCCGACACAAGCCAGCTAACGGTTTCGCAAAATCAGCTCTGGCTCCCGAATGATGGGCTAAGCGGGCCATCGGGTGTGGATGTGGTCCCAGAAGCCAAGCAACTGCGCCACGCTGCCCACGAAATGGTTGAGCAGCGCCGCCCTGATTGCAGGCGCTTCCGGATATTCGTGCGCAATCGCGTTGCGCGTCTGGCGGAGCATTCTCCAATCCTCTGCCGACGGGATGAGACCTAGGCGCTCAAGCCGCTGGAGCTTTTGGGCAAACGTCGTTTCCGGTGCAAGCGGCTCTTCCGCCATTTCCAGAAGCAGCGGCATGACCCGCTCGCCCAGCGTAGATTGCAGCTTGCCGAAGCGATAGGCCATTTGATCGAGCAGGCGCAACTGCGATCGGGACAATTCGTCGATCCGCTTGGCGTCGTAGCGAACAGTACCGTGTTCGACCAGATCCTCACGCAAAATAGCCGCGTGCAAAGCGCATTCCTTGCGAGCCGCGGCGAGTTTTTCCCGCAATCCAACGCTCACAGGCGCACACCCTCACTCTGTGCGACCTGGTCGATGGCTCGGGTCACGACATGTAGGGGGCTGTTCAGGACCACATCGAT
>SLQX01000158.1 GCA_007131245.1 Bacteroidales bacterium | reverse complement strand
TTGACCTAAAAAAGGTAAACTTGTTTTAAGCTGACTGTGCGGTAATTTAGCTGTTTTGGTTTCTACCAGAGGCAGTTGATAAAGATTTTTCCAGATATCATTATTGCGGCGTTTTTCCACAACCAGCTTCTTTTGAGACCCATTTTGATAAAACAGGAAAAAATGAAAAAATCTTTTCCGAATTTTAGGCTTGTTGTTTTTATGGGGTATTTGCCGGATTTTATTTTCTTTTCGTGCAAAGCATTCTGCAAAAAAAGGGCATTGACAGCACTTTGGGGCAGCGGGGGTGCATATTGTAGCACCAAAATCCATCATGGCCTGGTTAAAGTCGCCAGGATGCCTTTCATCCATAAAGGACTGAGCGATGGTATGGATTTGTTTTTTGGTCGATGTTGTATTAACAGGAGTTTGGATTCCAAACACCCTTGCAATGACCCGCTCAACATTACCATCCACCGCCACCCGGGGTTCATCAAAAGCAATAGAAGCAATGGCAGCTGCCGTGTAAGGGCCGATTCCTTTGAGCCTGATAAGTTCCAGATAGGATGCTGGAAATTGCCCTTCATGTTCCTGGACAATAACCCTGGCGGTATGGTGTAAATTACGGGCCCTTGAGTAATAACCCAGCCCCTGCCAAAGGGAAAGCACTTCATCTTCAGAAGCCTTAGCCATAGATACCACATCGGGAAAACGCTCCAGAAAACGGTAGTAATAATGTATTCCCTGTGAAATGCGGGTTTGTTGAAGAATAATTTCCGATAACCAGGTTTTATACGGGTCCCTGATATCTCTCCATGGAAGTTCCCTTTTGTTGTTTTTATACCATTGCAATAACTGTGCAGTAAAATCCATTTGCCCTTTTAAGTCTCAATAAAAAGTCCATAAATCGTTGGCATAAAATTACATAAATTGTTTTCTATAATGGATAAAAAAACTAACTTTGCAACCCGTTTTGAAAAATTAGCATTGTTTTTAATAAAATCTAAACAAAGAATCATTATGACAAAAGCAGAAATTGTAACCGAAATTTCGAACGATACCGGCATCGAAAAAAAAGACGTTCAGGCAACGGTTGAAGCATTTATGAATGTTGTAAAAAAATCCCTGGTAAAAGGAGAAAACGTATACCTGAGAGGTTTTGGCAGCTTTATCATCAAGCAGAGAGCTGAAAAAACCGGAAGAAACATCTCTAAAAACACAACCATTATTATCCCCGCTCATTCTATTCCTTCTTTCAAGCCTGCTAAAGAATTTGTAGGCGAAGTAAAAGAATCGGTTAAGGTTAAGTAAATATAGTATTAGACCCTATTTATAAACGAACAAAATTTTAGAAATTATGCCAAGCGGAAAAAAAAGAAAAAGACACAAGATGGCAACACACAAGCGGAAAAAGCGCTTGCGTAAAAACAGACATAAAAAGAAATAATCTGTCATTAATAATTATTCCTTTTTAATGGCATGAATGAATAAAATTACATAATACCGCCGGTATTATGTAATTTTATTTCTAACACATTATCTTTCTGAACCTGTATCTTTCCAACCATTCATCTTTTCATGCCTGACAATTGGCGTTTATGCATATATTTGCGTAAATGACAGCGAGTATCCTGTATTCTTTTCTATGTAAAGGACTTGCACGCTCAGGAACTTATTATTACGGGAATATGCAATACATGCTATGGGCATGTTGTGCATCTTAACTACACTACATATCAAGTCCCGTAAAAGAAATAAAACGATTGAATTTATACAATCCGTAAAATGAAAAGATTGTTATAACTCACTTAAAGACATTATATTGTGAACAAGGAATTAATAATTGACTCGAACTCATCGGAAATTGTTATTGCCTTGCTTGAAGACAAACAACTAGTTGAACTTCATAAGGATAAAAAAAACAACAATTACTCCGTTGGCGACATTTACCTGGGAAAAGTGAAAAAAATCATCTCAGGCCTTAATGCCGCTTTTGTGGATGTTGGCTACGAAAAAGATGCATTTTTGCATTACCTTGATTTAGGTGCACAGGTTAACTCCCTGAACAAATACACCAAACTTGCACTGGGTGGCAAATCAAGAGTACTTTCCATGGACAAGTTTATCATGGAAAAGGAAATTGAAAAAACCGGTAGAATCAACAACGTACTCAACAGCAACCAACCTGTTCTGGTGCAAATTGCCAAAGAACCTATCTCAACGAAAGGACCACGTATTACCAGTGAAATATCCCTTGCGGGAAGATACCTGGTTTTGGTTCCTTTTTCCGACCGTATCTCGGTATCCCAGAAAATCAAAAACTCGGAAGAAAAGAGCCGGCTGAAAAGGCTGGTACAAAGCATAAAGCCAAAAAACTTCGGGGTTATCATCAGAACCGTTGCAGAGGGTAAAATGGTAGCTGACCTGGACAGCGATCTGCGCGCACTGGTGGATAAATGGTACAAAGTGGCCGCCAAACTGGAAAATGCCAAAGCTCCCAAAATCATACAGGGTGAAATCAACCGCACATCAGCAATCCTAAGGGACCTACTCACAGAGGAGTTTAACAACGTCTACGTTAACGACCAGGTAATCTATGAGGAACTGAAAGACTACATCAGAACCATCGCACCCGACAAACTTGACATTCTGAAGTTTTACAAAAGCAAATTACCTGTTTTTGAGTCCCTGGGTGTGGAAAAACAAATCAAAAGCTCCTTTGGTAAAATCGTATCCATCAAAGGAGGTACCTACCTGATTATTGAGCATACCGAAGCCCTGCATGTTATTGATGTAAACAGCGGCCATCGTATCAATGCCGATAACAGCCAGGAGTCAAACGCCCTGGAGGTTAACCTGGAGGCTGCTGCAGAAATTGCACGTCAGCTTAGGCTCAGAGACATGGGGGGTATTATCGTGGTGGACTTTATCGATATGACTGAGGCTGCCAACCGCCGTAAGCTCTTCGAGCGAATGAAAGAAGAGATGAAAAAAGACCGGGCAAAACACAACATCCTTCCTCCATCCAAGTTTGGCCTTGTGCAGATTACGCGCCAAAGAGTGCGCACAGAAACCAATGTGGAAATCCTGGAGAAATGTCCTGCATGTGGTGGATCGGGGGAAATTAAACCCAGTATCATCCTCATCGATGAAATTGAAAACAACCTCAGATATCTTATCCAGGAACAAAATGAGAAAAAGCTTACGCTGAGGGTCCACCCCTATATCTACGCATACCTTACAAAAGGGCTATGGTCCATCAAGATCAAATGGTTTTTCAAATACAAAACCCGTTTTACACTTCAGCCAGCCAGCTCCTACCATTTTCTGGAATATAGGTTCTTTAATAAACTGGACGACGAAATTAAGCTCTGAGGCAACAAACATAAGGGTTGCATTTTTGTTAATTACAACAACAAAAATGCAATCCTTCCTTATACGGAAAACCAGCAGAACCATGAGCAGGATTGACCACCTAAAGCAAAAAGCAGCCCGTTATTGTGCCTATCGTGACCGTTGCACTGCAGAGGTGGAAATCAAGCTGCTGCAGCTGGAGGCTACCCAACCACAGTTGGAAGAGGTTATCCATTGGCTGAAAAATGAAAAATACCTTGATGATGCCAGGTTTGCAGCTACCTTTGCACGCAGTAAGTTCAAAAGCAACAAATGGGGGCGCAACCGTATTGTGATGGAACTCAAAACACGGAATATCGACCCGGTGCAAATCAGTCAGGCACTCAAAGAAATTAATAATGAAGAGTATATCAAGGTGCTGCAATCTCTTGCCCACAAAAAAATTGAGCAGGTTAAAGACGACGACCCCTATATAATAAAACAAAAAACCGCCGTCTATCTGCAGGGTAAAGGTTTTGAACCCGATTTAATCTGGCAGGTACTTGAAAAACAACCATAAAACGAAATTAATCATTGCTGACTACCTATAATATTGAATAGTATGATTTACCAGGAAGACATCAAAGCATTGGATAAAAGGCTTGAAGCCTTGAGGAGGTCTCTTTGACGTGGATCAGAAACTGAACCACATTAAAGAGCAACAAGAAAAAACAGAAGACCCGGCTTTTTGGAACGAACCCAAAGAGGCTGAAAAGATTCTCAGAGACATACGTGACCATAAAAAATGGACGGATTCTTTCCAGGAAACAGTAACAGCACTGGAAGAGCTGAAGATCCTGTATGAGTTTTACGAAGAGAAGGAGGCATCAGAGGAAGATGTGATGAAACAGCACCAGGCATTGATGAAAAAACTAGAGGATTTGGAGTTTAAGAAAATGCTCGGCAAGGAAGAGGATCGACTGTCAGCCATTCTGAACATCAACTCGGGAGCGGGAGGTACCGAAAGCCAGGATTGGGCAGAAATGTTGATGAGGATGTATCTGCGCTACGGTGAAAAAAACAACCTCAAAACCAAGATACTTGACAAGCAGGATGGGGATGGTGCAGGCATCAAATCAGCTACCATTGAATTTGAAGGAGATTATGCTTATGGCTATCTGAAAGGGGAAAACGGGGTTCACAGGTTGGTGAGGTTGTCACCTTTTGATGCAGCCAACAAACGACACACCTCCTTTGCTTCGGTATATGCCTATCCTGTTATTGACGAAAACATTGAAATAGATATCAACCCGGCCGACATCAGCTGGGATACTTTCCGCTCGAGCGGGCCAGGAGGACAAAATGTGAACAAACTGGAGACGGCCGTCAGGCTACGCCATGCACCCTCGGGTATCGTCATCGAATGCCAGGAAACCCGTTCCCAGGGTCAAAACCGGGAAAAAGCACTCACCATGCTCAAATCGCAGCTCTACGAAATAGAACTAAGAAAAAAACGGGAAAAGCTGCAAAACATGGAAGATGCCAAAATGAAAATTGAATGGGGTTCACAAATCCGTTCTTATGTGATGCACCCCTACAAAATGGTGAAAGATCTTCGCACCAATGTGGAAACATCAAACGTACAGGCGGTGATGGACGGAGAGCTGGATGCCTTTATCAAAGCATTCCTGATTGAATATGGAGAGGCATAATCAGCTCCTGTCCCGGGGTGAAATAAAACCAACGGATCTGTGCACAGAGCATGAGTATATGCTGTGTTTTGCTATGCATCTAAGAATATGACATGGCTTCACTCTATATCTTTCATACATCGAACGGCATAGCCCGTTTGTTTGGTAAAAGCATTGCCATAAAAGCCGCTATTGAAAAAATGGGTGTAAAACATGATACCCTTATCGCTACTGTTTTCGGTAAAGGCCCAGAAGGAAGCGCTGTAACCCATCCCGTCAAAGGCTCCTGAAGGATCCCGCCACCCTGATGGATGCATATTCAGCGCAGTTTTGTTACTAGCCCCTTCGTTGGGTTCATGCCATAACCCATCTCCTGCTTCCAGTGTACCGGTTGATTTCAGCAACCCTCCTGCTTCCGGACTTAACGAAGGGTCGTCTTCGATTAATTCATCATATCCCACAGCCAAAGCATCGAGATGAAAAATCAACTCCTCCCAGTCTAATATATCGGGCAGTCGCCACCCCGGGGGGCAAACTCCCCTTTCGTCGGTAACAACATACCAGGTATACAAACGGCCATAATTCTCAACATGCGAATCATCATCTTCATAATTAAAGTAAAAAAGCGGCTGATCCATATACGTATAATTTCCTACCCCTGTACCATCAGGAATTTCATCACCTTTATTAAACATTGTGGTCTGAAGGTTTTGTTGCATCCATAGTTGATTCCCCACCTGAACAACTCCATATACATGGCCCTGGTTGTCTGTTATGTTTTCAGGGGGTTGAAAGCTCTTTTGTCCGCTGTAATAAACACTATCGTTCCAGGTGTAGTAGGCCCGAACATAATAAACCTCACCTGATTCTAATTCGTCAACACGGTTAGAAAACAGCCCTTCACCGATATCTGAAACAACCTTGTTATGTGAAATGGTCGGATTTTCTGTAGTATTCCAACAAAAGCCTGCCTCAATTACATCCTCCAGATCTCCGTAAATATCCCCTGAAAATGTTGCTTCATGTTGACTGATAAAATCCACACCTGTCAAGTCAAGGTTGGCTGGGGGGTGTTTCTCCTCCTCTTCCTTTTCGCAGCTGGTTAGGGCCAAAAGGAGCATAAGAAAAATCCATGGCCATAGGATCACTGAATACTTTTTTGTTTCCATAACAAAAGGGTTTTAAATTTCTGATAATTCTCCCAGGCTGTTTATTCTTTTTTGCAAAGAATTAGCATCATAAAGGTAGGATGAAAAATCAGCTTTCGGAAATATCTTTCAAAAATGTTATCCATCATACCAAAATTATCATTTTTTTCACAAGAAGCGGCTTATCAATATTTTATGATAGAAAATCTCCCGTTTAGAGGGAGTTAGAGGTATTAAATTTCACAAACATCTAAAAAACTGGCAATTACAAAGCACCGTTAATAACTTTCACCGATTGTTGATAATCTGTGGGCCGAAATTTCTCATTTGTTCTTTATCTTCGCTTAAGCGTTTGACACAACAAACCACCCTTCTTCTAGCGACCACTATTTTAAGACATATTACATATTTTTAACCACAAATCCAGAATCATGGGCAAGAGTGAAGTATCTCAGACAGTTACCGCAGAAAAACAAAATAAACCCGAAGAAAATAACATTTATCAGGAAGTATTGGGTAAACGAAAACAACCATCACTTGAGCTTTCTGAAAAAGAAACTGTCAAAAATGACAAGGGTGCACCTGACAAAAACCAGGAAAGAAAACATTACACTTACAGCGAAGCATTGGAAAAGTCAACAGCTTATTTTGATGGCGATAGCCTTGCAGCAGGTGTATGGGTAAACAAATATGCTCTGAAAGACTCACAGGGAAACATTTACGAACTCACTCCTGACGACATGCACTGGCGAATAGCCAGGGAGATTGCCCGAATAGAAAAGAAATACCCCAACCCCATGTCGGAAGAGAAGGTATTTTCTTTACTGGAAAAATTCAAATATATTGTACCACAGGGCAGTCCCATGGCTGGTATTGGCAATCCCTTCCAAATCGGCTCCCTCTCCAATTGCTTTGTCATCGGGAACAGAAATGCAGACTCTTATGGAGGGATCATGAAAGTAGACGAAGAGCAGGTGCAGTTGATGAAAAGGCGCGGTGGAGTGGGCCACGACCTATCACATATCAGACCCAAAGGGAGTCCCGTTAAAAACAGTGCCCTTACCTCCACAGGCCTGGTCCCTTTCATGGAGCGTTATTCCAACTCAACCCGTGAAGTAGCACAAGACGGCAGGCGGGGAGCTCTCATGCTTAGCGTATCCATCACTCACCCCGATTCTGGTGGTTTTATCAACGCTAAACTGGAGGAAGGAAAAGTTACCGGTGCCAATGTTTCGGTAAAAATTACTGACGACTTCATGCACTCTGTTTTAGCCAACAAACCCTTTACCCAGCAATACCCTATCAATGCGGAAAACCCAAGTTATACCAAAGATATAGATGCCCAGGAGCTCTGGAATAAAATCGTACACAACGCCTGGCGTTCGGCCGAACCGGGGATCCTCTTCTGGGACACAGTAATCCGTGAATCCATACCGGATTGTTATGCTGATTTGGGTTTCACCACAGTTTCGACCAATCCATGTGGCGAAATTCCTTTGTGCCCTTATGACAGCTGCCGTCTTCTAGCTATCAACCTGTTTTCTTATGTGAAAAACCCTTTTACCCCTGAGGCAAGTTTTAACTTTGAGCTCTTTGAAGAACACGTCCATTATGCGCAACGCATCATGGACGACATTATCGACCTTGAGATTGAAAAAATAGATGCCATCCTGGCCAAAATCAAAGCTGACCCTGAAGATCAGGAAGTAAAAAAAGTGGAACTGGATCTCTGGACAAAAATTCGTCAAAAGTGTATCCAGGGGCGGCGTACAGGAGTGGGCATCACTGCTGAAGGAGACATGATTGCAGCCCTGGGATATCGCTATGGCACCCAGGATGCCTCAGATTTTTCTGTAAAAATTCACCGAACCCTGGCTGTTGAAGCATACCGCTCTTCTGCTGTCATGGCAGGAGAAAGAGGTTCTTTTGAAGTGTACGATCACCAACGGGAAAAGAATAATCCATTCCTTAACAGGCTTTTTGAAGCTGACCCCACCCTCAAAGAAACGATGATGGAAAATGGACGAAGAAACATCGCCCTGCTTACCATTGCTCCAACGGGTAGTGTTTCCATCCTAACCCAAACCACATCGGGCATCGAACCGGTTTTTATGGTTTCCTACAAAAGAAGAAGAAAGGTAAACCCCAGTGATAAAAACGTACGGGTTGACTTTGTGGATGAAGTGGGAGACCATTGGGAAGAGTATAATGTATTCCACCATAAATTTGAAGATTGGCTGAAAATCAATGGTTATGATGTGGCACAGGTTAAGCTTATGAACCAGGAGGATTTGGAACAGGTCATAGCCAAGTCTCCCTATTACAAAGCCACTGCCAACGATGTGGACTGGGTAGCCAAGGTGTCTATGCAGGGTGCAGTACAAAAATGGGTTGATCACTCCATCAGTGTTACCGTTAATATACCCAATAACGTGAGTGAAGAACTGGTTGGAGAAATTTACAAAACAGCCTGGGAAAGTGGCTGTAAAGGAGTAACGGTTTACCGCGACGGTTCCCGCTCCGGTGTTTTGGTCAGTGATAACAAAAAAGAAGACAAAAACGAGTTTAAAGAAACAACAGCCCCAAAAAGACCCAAAGTACTTGATGCCGAAATAGTTCGGTTTAACAACAATGCCGAAAAATGGGTAGCGGTTGTGGGTATCCTCAACGACCGCCCCTATGAAATTTTTACAGGTAAGGCAGAAGGATTTTACCTACCCCCTTATGTGGAGAAAGGGCGCGTAATAAAAAACAAGCTCTCCTCCGGAGAAAAACGCTACGACTTCCAGTTTGATGACCTGGATGGTTATAAAGTAACCATTGAGGGCCTTTCCAGAAGTTTTAACAAAGAATACTGGAACTATGCAAAACTTATCTCGGGTATTCTTCGTCACGGCATGCCTTTGCCCTCAGTGGTGGATGTAATTGAAGATATGAACCTGAGCGGCGACAACCTTCACACCTGGAAAAATGGTGTGGTTAGGGGACTCAAACGTTTCATCCCCGATGGCACCAAAGCCCAGGGAAGGGCATGTAAAACCTGCAAGCAGGAATCAGTAATATACCAGGAGGGATGCCTGATTTGTACCCACTGTGGAGAAAGCAAGTGCGGATAAATCGTAAAATTTAAAATAAGAAGATTACCGGCAAAATATACCTCCAAAAATTGTTGCCTTTTCATAATTTCATTGGCCTGAATTATGACCCGGACCCCGCTGCTAACAACAGCGGGGTCTTTTTTCAAACAAACAATTATCAACTTAAAAAATTATAAAAGAATCCTTTTTGAACCTTCAGCCACAGAGGTTTGTTTACTTTTGTTATGCATAGTTTATAGTAGGTGGAAGTGCCAACAATCTCATGGAAAGGACACAAAACATAAAAAAAATCATTCTCCTGGCAACATTGCCATTTGTCCTTTGGTTGTTTTTCAATCAAATTGCTTTTTGGCATTACCACATCCTGGATAACGGGATGGTTGTAGAACACGCCCACCCATTTACCAACAGCACCCAACCAGGCACCCCTTACCAAAATCACCACCACACCGATTTTGAGCACACCTTGCTGGCCCAGCTCAGTAATCTTGTAGGCCTGCTGGTCTTTTTACTGGTTGTGGGTGCATTAACATCAAAACTATCACAACCTCTGCCCTGTAGATACCAGGTATCAGTGGTTTCTTCAGAGTATCTTAAAATCCACAGGTTACGTGGCCCCCCTCAGCACAGCTGAACTTTTCAGCCCGCACTACACACTACACCATTCAACTTTTTTAATTTGTCTGGCTTTTTGTCTTTGCCCGTGAAGAAACATCACAGCTGTCATAGTGTGTCTTTTGAACAAACCCCAAAACTAAAAATCAATGAATATTAATCCCTATTCTATATATTGAGGGATCTTTTAACACCTAAATAAATTGTAAAATGACTAATAAAAATATTTTAATTGCAATCATAACGCTAATCGTATCAACCCCTTTATCTCTATTTTCTACAAATTATGAAATCCCTGAAACCCAGCGGCCACCAACAGATGCAAATGTTTTTGGCCATGTTGTTGATGCCGAAACAGGGGAGCACCTCCCTTTTGTAAATATTATCATAAAGGGAACCCGCATTGGTACTATAACCGATGCCAGCGGGCATTATATTCTGACCCATTTACCTGAAGGGACCCACACCTTGGTTGCCCAAAGCATGGGATATGCCAAAGGAATGGCAGAGTTTGAAGCCATAGAGGATAAAACTATTGAAGTAGATATCAAACTGTCACCCACGGGCATCAACCTGGAAGAAGTCGTGCTGACATCTTCACCCACAGCCAGTGGTTTCCGCTATCAGCCCGATGATGTTTTTACAGGGGAAAAGCTTCAGCGACGCAGCGAGCCCACCTTCGGAGAAATGCTCAACGGGCAGCCCGGAGTAGCCATGCGCAGCTTTGGCTCAGCTCCTGCCAGGCCGGTTATCCGGGGCATGGATGGTGACCGTATACTGATACTTGAAAATGGAGAACGTATGGGTGACATATCTGAAACATCAGCAGACCATGCCATCTCCCTTGACCCTTTGGCGGCCAGCCGCCTGGAAATAGTGAGGGGCCCCGCCAGCCTGCTCTATGGCTCCAGTGCCCTGGGTGGTGTAATCAACCTGATGACCACAGACATCCCTGACCAGTGGGACACTGGCTTAACCGGCGTTATCAGCGGACAGGGTGCCACCATGAATAATATGGGAGCCGGATTTGGCCGGGCAACCTACGGCAATGAAACATGGGCCACCACAGCCCGTTTTGCCATGCGACAGACTGGAAACATCCAAACACCCAACGGTGAACTCCCCCAAACCTCTATGCATAACTACGATGGGGCATTTGGCCTTGGCATCAACCGCAACAACCTCAACGGTGGCCTCAGCTTTTCGGTTTCCGACCAAACTTTTGAAATACCTGAAGAGCTGGACGATCCTGACGAAACGGTGGAAATCAGGGCACGAAGACTGTCCATGCAGGGCAGGTTTGGCCTTGACCTCAACGGAAGTTTCTTTGACCAGGCACAGTGGCGGTTTAATGCTTCCAATTTTTTCCAACAGGAAGTGGAAATGGAGATTGAAGATGACGGAACTGTTGATGAAGATATTGATCTGGAATACGACCAGAATGCCTTGAGCTCTACACTCACCCTGCAGCATAAACCAAGAGGTGTTTTTGCCAGGGGTGCCATGGGTTTGAACTTTTTGGCACAAAGGGTTGACGTGGGTGGAGATGAAGCTTACACACCAGGTGAACAACGATTTTCCATTGCAGCATTTACTTTCCAGGAAATACCCTTGTCAAATGTTTTACGCCTGCAGTTTGGTGTAAGATTTGATTTTCAAAACTCAAAAGCCCTTAGCAATGAACTTTTTCCTGATATAAGCCTTAGCCGGAACACCGTCAATTACTCGGGCTCGTTGGGTTTGAACATACGCCCCTCGGAAGGAGTGGAAGTGGGTGGACAGTTTGCACGTTCACATCGAAATCCGATCATTGAAGAACTTTTTGCCGATGGACCCCACCTGGGTGCAGGCGTTTATGAGATTGGAAACCCCAACCTGGATGACGAAGTTGGACACGGTGGGGACCTTTTTATCCGTATAAACAGAGGCTTTCTTGAGCTGGAAGCGGCTACTTTTATCAATGACTTTTCCAACTATATTGTTTTTGAACCCCTTGGAATTATCCATGAAGAATCAGGATACCAGAAGTTTGAATACAGAGAAGGACAAGCCAGACTTTACGGAGGAGAAGTATCAGCAGGGTTCCTGCTGGCCCGGGGACTTACCCTGCAAACAAGTATAGACTACGTACGGGGGCGCAGGATTATCGAAAACGGTTCGAACGAAAGCCTCCCCTTTATTCCTCCCTTCAGGTTCAATAATCAGATTGAGTATGATTTTGACAGAGCCTGGGTAGGGGCCAGCTTCCAGGCGGTAGCCAAACAAGACCAGGTGGCCCCCGAAGAGGAGATTACCGATGGGTACAATTTACTGGGTTTCCAGGCAGGATACAGGATCGACTTCAACGGAAGGCATGTTATTATTTTCAGAGTAGACAATGCCCTCAATGAAACATACAGGGATCACCTTTCACGAATTGAAGACCGCAATTTTGTTATGCCGGGCAGAAACTTCAACCTTACTTACAGGTGGTTCTTTTAAACAACCAGTTTTATAACGATTATAACAAACTCAAACCCCGGTGGATTTATTCTCTTCCGGGTTTTTTTGGCTCCTAACAGCCTTATTATTCAATATAACCAGAATGTAACCTGGTCTTTAAATAATTTTACAGCATTTTTTACTCTTTTCTTTATGGCTATGTTATCCACACATTTTGTTATAAACGTAGGAATTGATAAGTGCTTTCTGCAATACTAGCCAATCTTTTTGTAATTTTGGTCAGAAAAAGAGCTGGCAAAAACCACCAACCCAGCTGTGTATACAATAAAGTGCCCCGGAACGGGTTATTCTAATATGCTTTTTTACAAAACCCTACGCGTTTAAATCCCAAAATGAAACAATTCAACTTCAGGCCATTCCGTACTTTTAACTATACCCTGCTTTCCTGGGCATTAAGTCTTTTCGTTTTTGATGCCACTGGACAATCCGATATCTCCATTGGAGCATGGCGCCATCACCTGCCCAACAACACAGTTGTATCGCTGGCTGAAACACCTGGAAAAATATATGCCGCCACGCCCTATGGGCTGCTGGAATACGACAAAGAATACAACAGCATAAAAAAGTTTGACAAAATTAGCGGTCTTTCAGGGTTTGGCATCAATGTTATCCATTATGTTGAAGAAATGGATCTGCTGATAATGGGGTATCAAAACGGCACCATTGATGTAAAATCAGGGAACCAGTTTTTCAGCCTGCCAGATATACGCCAGGCCAATATTCTGGGGTCCAAAAGCATCAACAACATTTTTGTGGAGGGTAACAGGGCATGGCTGGCTTGTGACTTTGGCATTGTGGTGCTCGACCTCAATGAGTTTGTCATTACGGACACCTGGTTTATAGGCCCCGATGGCAGTATGCTCAATGTATACGATATTATAAAAACGGGAAACACTTTTTTTGCTGCCTCGGAAGCGGGATTGCTAAAGGCACCTGAAGACGCTCCCAACCTGGCCGATTTCCAATACTGGCAACAGGTTGAGGAACTACCCCATCCCTGGGGAACCTACAATATTGTCACCAGGCACAACAATGTTTTATTGGCAAACTTTTCCACCGAAGAATCTGATACTATCTATGCATATGATGGTGATACCTGGGAGGTTTTCAACCCTATTGGTGATAATAGTTTCTACCAGGAAAAAACCAACATCAGATCAATGAATGATTTCCTGGTGGTCACTTCTTACCGGGAGGTGCAGGTTTTTGATGAAAATCTGACACTTGTCACAGATATTTCCTACGTTTCTGATCTCACCCTCAGAGCCTGGGATGCTATTGTGGATGCCGACAATATATTATGGCTGGCAGATGGGCGCTCCGGACTGGTGAAAGCAGACTTACAAGGGAATTATGAATCCATTATATTAAGAGGACCACCCAACGAAATGTCATTTGGGCTGGCACACAACCAAAGCACCTTATGGGTGGCTCCCGGAGCCATCATCGGGGGGTGGCAAAACACCTGGAACGACCGGGGTGTTTACCTCTACGACGGAAAACAGTGGGACCAATTCAGCCGAAATGAATTCCCGCAACTATCACCCGTACGCGATATACACCAGATAACACCTCATCATCAGAACAAAAACCGGGTGTTTGCATCAGCATGGAGAGGAGGTATCGTGGAGTTTGATATGCACGATGGCCTTATTGAGATTTACAACGAAGAAAACAGCACCCTGCAAATACGGACAGGAGCGGAGGATTTTGTGAGGGTTGGCGGATCTGCCTGGGACAGCCGGGGAAATCTGTGGGTAAGCAACTCGGATGCCGAACATTTTATTTCGGTTAAAAAACCCAATGGAGACTGGATGTCTTATCCTCACAACGGGTTCGTATCAGGTAATGAAACTCTGGGGCACGTAGTGGTAGACAATGCCGATCAAAAGTGGGTGGCTATGCCCCGTGGCGGGGGAATACTGGTGTTTAAGGAAGAAACCACCGACCACAATGAGGTGTTTGACATACGCAAACTAACCACCCAGGAGGGCAACGGCTCTCTGCCAAGCACCCGCGTAACCACACTGGCAAAAGACAAGGATGGCTATATTTGGGTAGCCACCAATGAAGGGGTAGTGGTGTTCTACTCCCCTCACCTGGCATTACGGGGTGATGCTTTTAATGCACAAACCATTATCGTGGAGCAGGATGGCTTTGCGGGCAGGTTGTTTGAAAACGATATGGTAAATACCATCTTTGTGGACGGCTCCAATAAAAAATGGTTTGGCACCCGTAGCTCAGGGGCGTTTCTCCTCTCGCCCGATGGCCGTGAGACCATCTCACATTTCAATACCGACAACAGCCCACTTCCATCCAACAACATCCTCGACATATCAGTGGATCCCCAAACCGGGGAAGTGTTTTTTGCCACAGACCAGGGGCTAGCTGCATACCGCGGTTATGCCACCGAGGGTGAGCGGCAACACACTGATGTATACGCTTACCCCAACCCGGTCAGACCCGGCTACTCAGGCTACATTGCGGTGAAAGGGCTGGTTTCCAATGCCCGGGTTAAAATTACCGATATCAACGGCAACCTGGTCCATGACGGATATGCCGAAGGGGGGCAAATGGTTTGGGATGGTAAAAACTTAAGTGGGAAAAAACCGGGAACAGGAGTCTACCTGGTATTCTCAACCGACCCCCAGGGAGAAGAAACCATGGTAACCAAAATATTGTTTATCCGGTAAAACATCACCAGCCATGATTCAGCAAACCCGGGGTATTGTTCTGCACAGCTTTAAATACGGAGAATCGGGCATGATTGCCAGGGTATTAACCCAAAACCTGGGTCTGCAGTCTTACCTGGTGCAGGGTATGCGTAAAAGCAAATCGAGGATAAAACCCAACCTCTTTCAACCTTTGACCATCGTTGACCTGGTGGTTTATCACAAAAACAGGGAAGGCCTGCAAAGAATCAAAGAGATACGCTGCTCACACCCATCTCAGTCCATCACCACAGACATCAGCAAAACATCTATAGCGGTTTTTATCAGTGAAATGTTACTAAATGCTTTCAGTCGCCAGGAAATGAATCCCGAGGCTTTTGATTTTATTTTTAAAGCTATCTTAAAACTTGAAAGCCTGCAGGAGAATATGGCGGATTTTCATATCATCTTTTTACTGGAGATGAGCAGGTTTCTGGGGTTTTTCCCGGGGAAAAATTTCTCATCACAAAACTGTTATTTCAATCTGAGGGAAGGGCTCTATCAAAATGGCTTTGACGACCCGGCCCACTGTTTGGATAGAGAAGAAAGTAACTATTTTTTCCAGTTGTCTTCAGCAAATATTGCCGACTACCACGCCATGCAAATACCGGCAGAGGTCAGAAAAAGCCTTGTCCATAAAACCATTGACTATTACCGGTTTCACATGGAGGGATTCAGAGATGTTCGATCGCTGAAGGTTCTGGAAAGTGTATTTAATTAGAAAATAATTTAGTTAATTCATTGGTCTGATGCCTGTCCCGCCTAATGCGGAGAACTTGCATGGCCTTACTTTATTCGCAAAATACATTTATATGGGTGCTCATGAGCTCACTTCGTTCGGTTCATCTTCTTTTGAAAGCACAGTGCTCATGCAAGTTTCATTAAACAAACCCGGGAATCTCCCTGGCAGTCAGAAAAAAAATTCATTGAACTCATAATTATTTGTTAGTATGTTTACCCATACATTAAAAAATTTAGCAGTAAAAACCCAGACACCACTGAAACTAACCTGGTCGTTTTTTGCCATCCTCGTTATAATTCGTTTCATGGAAATGCTTTCGATTAACACCAGTCTTGATACAACAGATATATCCAACTACCTGGCCGGAGTGCAGTTCGACTTTCTGTTTGCCTCCATTACAGGAGTCTTTTTGATCGCCTTATTTGCTTTACTTTCCCAAAAATTTCACAACCTGGGAGTGGGCTTATCGGTTTTTGCCATAGTAGTGGGAGCTATGCTCACCTGGTCTTTGTCGGAATATTTTATCACGACCCAAATCCCCCTGGACCATTCCATTTTTGTTTACCCGTTAAATGAAGTTTTGCATATTACCAGTTCTTCGGTTAGCTTCAGCTATGCAATGATGTTAAAGGGTTTGTTTGTCGCGGGGATTTCTATTGCAACCCCCCTGTTTTTGCTAAAAAAAATCAAACTTAAAAATACTTCGATGCTGGTGGGCGCTGCCCCCATACTTTTGTTCCTGTTGATTTTCAACAATATTACCCCCGACATCGCCCGTTTTGAAAGAAATCGCGGATTTTATCAACAAATCAATAAAACCACCTTTTTCGCCAAGTCCATTCTCTTTCATTTGGGTAAAGATGAAATTGAAAACATGGATAACATAAACTATATTACCAGAGAGTATCATGAACTCAGGAGCGATTTGCGGTTTAAGGATGCCAATTACCCGTTTATGAGAAAACATGACGAGGAAGATGTACTGGGAGAATATTTTGAGTTCAGTGAGGACAAACCCAATATTGTTTTTATTATTGTGGAAAACCTGTCACGGGGGTTTTCAGGGCCCGGCGCCCACTGGGGCAGCTTTACCCCTTTCCTGGACTCTTTGGCTGATCACAGCTTGTACTGGACTCATTTTTTGGCTACCTCAGAAAGGACTTTTAATGTACTCCCCTCAGCACTGGGTTCATTGCCTTATGCCGACAAAGGGTTTATGACACTCATAGAAGAACAGAAAGCATACCCTGATTTTGTTTCACTCAACGATATATTGGACCGGGCAGGTTACTTCCGCTCTTTTTTCTACGGAGGATGGAGTTACTTTGATTTCATGAGTGTTTTTTTAGAAGCGGCCGGGCTGGATTACATGCTGGATGAGCTGGGTTTCGGAGAATCCTTTGAAAAAATGCCTGAGCTGGACGAAGGCTACTCCTGGGGCTACCCCGATCACGCCCTTTTTGAACGCTCCATGAAGAGCATCGATTCGCTGAATACCCAGCCCCGGTTTGACCTGTTTCTTACACTATCCATGCATGAGCCTTACACTCCACCCAATCCTGATTATTGGGTAAACGCCTTTAGAAGACACCTGCAGGAGAATAAAAACCCTGCTTTACATCAAAGGCAATACCAGTCTGCTGAGCTGTTGCTTTCCACGACACTTTACACCGATAACGCCATCCGGCAGGCTATAAAAGATTACCAAAAACGACCCGGTTTTGAAAACACCCTGTTTTTTATTTTTGGCGACCACCATGCACCCCTGGCTGACCTGAACCCTCTGCAAAAATATCATGTGCCTTTTATGATATACTCCCCCATGCTGACTACTTCCAAAAAGTTTCACGGGGTCTCTTCGGTGGCAGATATAACACCTACTCTCTCGGCCATGCTGAGAGATAATTACAACCTCATGGTACCCGGGGATGTTCATTGGCTGGGACAAAGC
>SLQX01000073.1 GCA_007131245.1 Bacteroidales bacterium | reverse complement strand
GCAGCCTGGGGTATAGGTAAAATCGGGAAAACGGCTCTTGAGTCAATGGCTCGCCAACCTGAAGCTGCAAATGACCTGAGAGGCTCTATGATTGTTGCCTCCGCACTTATTGAAGGTGTTTCATTCTTTGCCATTGTAGTTTCCTTGTTGGTACTCTTTGTGTAAAAGATAGAGTTATAAATATTTATATTTTTTATAAGTGTGTGCCTGCTTTGATCATAAATTATCAAGCGCTTTATTCATTTAACAGTTTACAGTTATGGAACTTCTCATGCCCGGAATAGGTCTCATTTTTTGGATGACCTTATCCTTTAGTTTGGTATTGGTAATTCTGCGTAAGTTTGCCTGGAAACCTATCCTTGCTACCATCAAGGAAAGGGAAGATTATATTGCAAACTCTCTGAGGCAAGGCAAGAGAATACAAAGAGAACTTGCTGATTTGGACGCTACAAAAGAAAAGTTATTGGCACAGGCTCATGAAAAAGCGGAGGAAGTTGTGCAAAAAGCCCGGCAAGATGGTGACCAAATTATCGAAAATGCTCGTAAACAAGCAGCTGAAGATACTAACCAGTTGATTGAAACTGCTAAAAATAGTATCTTAGCTGAAAGGAAAGCTGCCGAGCGCGAAATTCGTAATCAAATTGTAAAGCTTTCTGTTGATATGGCCCAGAAGGTAATTAAAGAAGAATTTGCCGATGTGGATAAAAAGAACAAGTATGTTGACAAACTTCTTGAAGAAATACAGCTGAATTGAGGCCAGTTTCCTTCATGACCGCAAGGGATATGTATCCCTTTGCTTTCATTAACCCCAGGGTGAACTAAACAAATTTGATGCAATGAAAAATCTCAGGGTTTCAAACAGATATGCTAAAGCTTTATTGGGTCTGGCAGAGGAAAACAACATTGCTGACAGGGCTTTTGAGGATATGAAGTTGATTTATACGGTTTTTAGTCAAAACAAAGAATTAAAATCAGTGCTAAAAAGCCCCATTGTGCGGGTTGGCAAAAAGCTGAATATCTTGAAAGCAATATTCGAAAGTAAGCTTAACCCCCTTATTATGCACTATCTTACCATCATCACTCGTAAGAAAAGGTCTGCTCTGATCCAGGGTATAGCTTACGAATATTTGAATATATACAGGGAGCGGCTGGATATAGAAAAAGTAACCCTGGTAACAGCGGGAGAGATTGACAAGCCTCTGTTTGATAAGGCGCACAGGATTGCCTCTATAATATCCCAAAGGAAAAATATAGAGTTTAATCAAAACTTTGACCCTGGTATTGTGGGTGGTTTTATTTTACGCGTGGGTGATTTGCAGTACGATGCAAGTGTTAAACGAAGGCTATCGAGACTAGAGAAACAGTTGTTACAGGGTTCATGATCCAAGGGGTATAATCAGAATAAAAAAAGAAAACAACTAAATTATGGCAGAAATTAAACCCGCAGAGATATCTGCGATTTTACGCCAGGAAATGTCCGGCTTTAAGATGGAAGCCGAACTGGAGGAAACCGGGACAGTTTTACAAATTGGTGATGGGATAGCACGTATGTACGGGTTATCCAATGCCCAAAGTGGTGAGCTAATCGATTTTGATGAAACCGATTTACAGGGGGTTGTTTTGAACCTGGAAGAAGACAATGTGGGTGTAGTATTACTGGGTGAAGCCAATTCGGTGAAAGAAGGACATCTTGTAAAACGCACCAAAAGAATTGCTTCTATCAAAGTTGGTGAAGGATTATTGGGCAGGGTGGTTGATACCCTGGGTCATCCCATCGACGGGAAAGGCCCGGTGGAGGGTGAACTGTTTGAAATGCCACTGGAAAGAAAAGCACCTGGGGTAATTTACCGTCAGCCTGTGAATGAGCCTATGCAAACGGGTTTAAAGGCCATTGACTCAATGATACCCATTGGTCGCGGGCAGCGGGAGCTTATCATTGGCGACCGTCAAACAGGAAAAAGTGCCATTGCCATTGACACCATTATCAATCAGCGTGAGTTTTATGAAAGGGGTGAGCCCGTTTACTGTATTTATGTGGCCATAGGGCAAAAAGGTTCTACAGTAGCTGGTATTTTAAGCACTTTGGAGAAGCATGGTGCTTTGGATTATACCACCATTGTGTCTGCCAATGCCAGTGATCCGGCAGCCATGCAGTTTTTTGCGCCTTTTGCAGGTGCCGCTATCGGTGAATTTTTTCGTGATACGGGTCGTCCTGCCCTTGTAATTTACGATGATCTTAGCAAGCAGGCTGTTTCCTATCGTGAGGTATCACTTCTGCTTAGAAGGCCTCCGGGAAGGGAAGCTTACCCGGGAGATGTGTTTTATCTTCACAGCCGCTTACTTGAAAGGGCAGCCAAAATCATTAACTCTGATGAGATTGCCGCTCAAATGAACGATATCCCCGATTCTTTGCAGGGAAAAGTAAAAGGAGGAGGCTCGCTAACGGCCTTACCTATCGTAGAAACCCAGGCAGGTGATGTGTCAGCTTATATTCCCACCAATGTGATTTCTATTACTGATGGACAGATTTTCCTGGAATCCAATTTATTTAACTCTGGCATACGTCCCGCTATTAATGTAGGGATTTCTGTTTCAAGGGTAGGAGGTAATGCACAAATTAAATCCATGAAAAAAATTGCAGGTACCCTTAAACTTGACCAGGCCCAGTACCGTGAGCTTGAAGCTTTTTCAAAGTTTGGATCTGACCTGGATGCATCTACCAAGGCCGTACTGGATAAAGGTGCCAGAAATGTGGAAATACTCAAACAAGGCCAGTACAGCCCACTATCTGTAGAAAAACAAGTTGCCATTGTATACTGCGGTACCCGGGGCTTGCTCAAAAAATTGGAAATCAAAAAAGTGGCAGAGTTTGAGAAAAAATTCCTGGAAAATCTTGAAGGCTACCATCGGGAAGTATTGGAAAAGCTTAAAAATGGAATCTTTGATGATGAGATAGCAGAGGAACTCAAAAACGCTGCAGAAGCAGTAATCAACAAAATGAACAATTAGTCTGAAACAGTCTAAATAAAGTCTATGGCCAATTTAAAAGAAGTAAGGTCACGTATTGCTTCCATTAAGTCCACAAGGCAAATTACCAGTGCCATGAAGATGGTTTCTGCTTCCAAATTGCGTAAAGGACAAAATGCCATGACCAGCCTTATCCCTTACGAAAAGCAATTAAGGCTGATTCTTAATAATGTGTTTAACGGCTCTGACAAAGAGAATAAGAATAATCTTTGTATCCCAGGCCAGGGAAAAGATGTACTGGTAATTGTGATAGCTTCCAATAAAGGACTCTGTGGCACTTTCAACTCTCATTTGCTGAAAAAAACAGTCATACACCTCAGGGAATTGAGAGAAAAAGGGGATAATGTAAAAATTTGGCTTGTGGGCAAAAAAGCGGAAGACTTTTTCAAAAAAACTGATTATGAAATAGATACTTGTTTTCATGAGGTAATTGATAATGTTACTTCTGAAAAAGCATTTGAGCTGGGACACAGAGCCATGGAGGCTTTCAAAAATGGAACTTTCCGTCAGGTAAACATTATTTACAACCATTTTTTTAATGCAGCACGCTATGACTTTACCAGCGAGCAATTACTTCCTGTGGTAATTGAAGATTTTACCGATGAAAGTGCTCAGTCGTCTGATGATGAGGACGTAAAATATATCATTGAACCTTCCCGAAAAGAGATAATGGATCAGTTGGTACCCAAGGTACTACAAACTTATTTGTACAGAATTTTGCTCGATTCATACATCAGTGAGCAGGGTGCCCGCATGGCTGCTATGCACAAAGCTACTGATAACGCCACCGAACTGCTCAAAAATCTAACAATCACTTATAATAAAGTCCGCCAGTCTTCCATTACCAACGAAATTGTTGAGATTGTAGGTGGTGCGGAAGCACTCAACGGTTAAGTCTTACCAGGTTTTGATTTTCTCACACGGGTCTCTTTTATGAGTCCTGGTTCACCTGTTTGGTTAATTAAACGGGTTATTGGCTTTGGCTTTTCTTATTAATCATTATCTTTGTGCAGTCAAATCAGAACTATAAACCTTAAAAATTCGAAGATATGTTATCAAAGAAGTTGGAGAAAGTACTCAATAAGCAAATTGAGAAAGAAGGATATGCTGCACAGTTATACCTGGCCATGGCTTCCTGGTCCGAAGCTCAGGGGTATGAGGGTATCTCAAACTGGTTTTATGAGCAGCACAAAGAAGAGGTGGAACATATGCTTAAGTTCATCAAGTATATGAACGAAAGGGGTAGCCATGCAACGGTTCCCAAAATTGACCAGCCTCCCAAGGATTTTGCAGGTGTAAAGAAAGTATTTGAAGCCTCTCTTGAGCATGAGCAAATGGTAACACGCTCAATCAACGAAATTGTCGGTATTAGCCTGGAAGAAAAGGACTTTACCACACACAACTGGATACAGTGGTTTGTGGACGAACAATTGGAGGAGGAGTCGTCTGTACAAAACATACTCGATAAATTGAACCTCATCGGTGATGGCAATCTTTATATGTTTGACCGTGACATTATGAGCATGAGGGCAGAAGGCGAAGAATAAAAGCTTATAAATAACTTGGATTTTAAATATTGCAAAACCGGGGAAGTCTCATAATTTTTCCGGTTTTGTTTTTTTATCCCGATCTATTTCTGCTTGGACACATTTAAAAGTAGCGTTGTAAGGTTAAACCTCAGCAGGGTTTTAAGAAAATCTATCTGAATACAAAACTGCAATATTTCATGACTCATGGTCAAGAGATATTTGCTCAGGAATTTTACCGCGTAGCGGTTATTCAAAAAAATCATAATACCTGTCAAATTAGAACTATTAAGAGCATCAGTATACCTAAATTCAATAGAAACAAACCGGTTTGAAAAAAAAACTGATTTTTCTGATCAACCCTGCCTCAGGGATTAAAGGCAATACAGCCAGGTTTTACAATATCATTCACAAATGTATTGATTCTGCCAGGTTTGATTATGAGATCAATACTACCCAATATGCAGGGCATGGTAAAGAATTAAGCAGAAAGGCTGTGCAGGAAGGGGCAGATGCAGTAATTGTTTGCGGGGGTGATGGAACTGTAAATGAGGCAGCCTCCGAACTGGTAAATAGTGAAGTGGCATTGGGAATCATTCCTCGTGGCTCAGGAAATGGCTTTGCTAACTTTTTGGGAATAAGCAAAAAGCCACAAAAGGCGATGGATACCATCAATGACTTTGTGCTGCAAAAAGCCGATACATTTACCCTCAATGGAAAGTTTGGTTGTAACCTGGCAGGCATAGGTTTTGATGCCAGTGTTGCAGAAGATTTTTCCAGGCAAAAGCGAAGAGGTTTTTTTACTTACCTGAAGGTGATATTGAAAAAATATCCCGGTTACAAACCCCATGATTTTCACCTGAAGTATGATGGAATACATCTCAAGAGAAAAGCTCTTTTGGTAACTTTTGCCAACAGTAATCAATTTGGTAATGGTGCTGTCATTGCTCCGGGGGCGAAGATTAACGACGGACTTCTTGATGTTTGTATTTTGCAAAAAACACCTCTGCTACGATCTTTGAGTATGGGGTATAAGCTACTTCGGGGCACCATTGATCGTTCATCCTTTGTAGAGTACATAAAAACAAACCGGATGTCTGTTTCATGCCACCAGGAGGTAATGGCCCATATAGATGGTGACCCTTATATGGCTGGCAGGCAATTTGCAATAAACATCAGTTCATCCTCATTAGTGGTAATTGTACCACAGATTTTTAAATCCCAATAATATATGTCCAAAAACAAAAAAAATAAAACCTTCGGAAATATCGTTTATTCAACCAACAAAGACTTGGATTTTTCCCTGTCCGATAAGGAGGAAGCAACTCCACCGACAAACCAGCAAAACCTTAAGGTGCAGTTGAGTAAGAAGGGGCGTGGGGGTAAAGTTGTGAGCCTGGTTACTGGATTTAGAGGCGCAGAGGATGACCTTAAGGCCCTGGGTAAACTGCTGAAAAACAAATGTGGTGTGGGAGGTTCGGTCAAAGACGGAGAAATTCTGCTGCAAGGGGACCACAGGGATAAAATATTGGAAGTGCTGCACAAAGAAGGTTATAAAGCCAAAAAAGCCGGAGGGTAAGTAGCCAGGTAGAATATGTAGGTAAGTGGTACAGAAAGGTAAACATTCCCAGGTAAGAGTTGTTGGTGAAGGCAAAGGGCGTGGTGTAAAACTACTGCTTATAATCAATGCGTTGGGAAAAAAGCTACAAACTGCCTTTTCATTTGCACGAAAAAAGGGAAAAAATAGCTCAAACAGCATCTTTTTTTCTTGGTTATTCTTTAAAAAAAATTACTTTTGCAAAAAAATAAACCTCTTTTTATATGTACTGGACGTTAGAATTGGCATCAAAACTGGAAGATGCTCCATGGCCCGCAACCAAAGATGAGCTTATTGATTATGCATTGAGGTCAGGAGCACCCATGGAAGTTATTGAAAATTTACAGGAAATTGAAGATGAGGGCGATGTTTATGACAGCATCGAAGACATTTGGCCCGACTACCCAACAAAGGATGATTTCTTCTTTCACGAAGATGAATATTAAGAAAAAAAACGGCCGGTTTACAGACCGGCCTTTTTTTTTCTTCCCAAAAATTAAATGCCTCCAATAATACCATATTTTATGGATTTGCCTTAACTTTGTCCATTGGATTAAATGGCAAATAAGTATTTTATCATATTATAAACGACATTTCTATGCTTAGCATAATTAAAAAATTATTCGGCGATAAAGCAACCCGTGACCTTAAAGAGGTAATGCCTTTGGTGAAAAAAACACATGAGGCATATGAAACCATAAAAAACCTGGGGAACGATGAGCTTCGAGCCAAAACAACGGAGTTTAAAAACAGGATTACTCAGTATATCCAGGAGGAGACAGCTCAAATTGAAGAGCTGAAAAGGAAAACCGACGACTACCAGATGGATATGGATCAAAAGGAGAAACTGTTCAACTCCATAGATGAATTGGAAAAAGTTCAATATGATAAAATAGAAGAAGTTTTAATGGAGATTCTTCCCGAAGCCTTTGCCGTTGTGAAAGAAACGGCCCGTAGGTTTAAGGAAAATGATACAGTGGAAGTTACTGCCAATGAGTTTGACAGGAATTTGGCTGCCACACGCCCCAGTATTGAAATCAATAATGATAAAGCATACTTTAACAATAAATGGATAGCAGGTGGAAACGAAATAACCTGGGATATGGTGCATTACGATGTGCAGCTAATCGGTGGGGTGCATCTGCATAAAGGTAAAATTGCCGAAATGGCCACTGGAGAAGGTAAAACCCTGGTGGCTACACTACCCGTTTACTTAAATGCTTTGTCTGGCCTGGGAGTGCATATTGTTACGGTAAACGACTACCTGGCCAAGCGTGACTCTGAATGGATGGGGATGCTTTTTGAGTTTCATGGCCTCAAAGTGGATTGCATCGATAAACACCAACCCAACTCCGAAGAAAGAAGACAAGCCTACCTGGCAGATATTACCTATGGGACAAACAATGAGTTTGGCTTTGACTATCTGCGCGATAATATGGCACGCAATCCCCACGAGCTGGTACAGCGCAAACATAACTTTTCCATTGTGGATGAGGTGGATTCGGTATTGATTGACGATGCCCGTACACCCCTTATTATTTCCGGACCCACCCCCCAGGGCGAAAAACATGAATTCCATGAGCTTAAGCCCAAGGTTGAAAAGCTTGTATCAGCCCAAAGATCGCTTATCACAAACCTGCTGGCTGAGGCCCGCAGATTGCTTAATCCCAAAGACGGAGAAAAACCAGACGAGAAAAAAGGGGGAGAGTTGCTCTTGCGTTGCTACAGAGGACTCCCAAAAAATAAAGCACTCATAAAGTTTCTGTCTGAGCCCGGCATGAAAACTATTCTGCAAAAAACAGAAAATTTCTACATGCAGGAGCAAAACAAGCACATGCATATCATTGATGATGAGCTCTTTTTCGTCATTGAAGAAAAAAACAATGTTATTGAACTTACCGATAAAGGTATTGATTTGATTACCAGTGCATCTGATGATCCTGACTTTTTTATTCTTCCCGATATAGGTGCCCAGATGGCTGAGCTGGAGAAGAGCAGCCTGGAGGAGCGTGAAAAACTTGAAAAGAAAAATGAATTGCTTTCTGATTTTTCAGCCAAATCGGAAAGGGTGCATACTATTAACCAGTTGTTGAAAGCATACGCCTTGTTTGAAAAAGATACCGAATATGTTATCATGGACAACAAGGTGAAGATTGTAGATGAACAAACTGGCCGCGTAATGGAGGGGCGCCGCTATTCGGATGGATTGCACCAGGCCATTGAAGCCAAAGAAAATGTTAAGATTGAAGCGGCCACTCAAACCTACGCAACCATTACCCTGCAAAACTATTTCCGCATGTACAGCAAGCTTGCAGGGATGACCGGAACTGCCGAAACCGAAGCAGGTGAATTATGGAACATCTATAAGTTGGATGTGGTAGTTATACCCACCAATAAACCCATTATCAGAGATGACCGTGAAGATATGGTTTTTAAAACCAAACGCGAAAAATACAATGCCGTCATCGATGAAATTGTGGAACTTGTTAAGAATGGAAGGCCTGTACTTGTGGGTACTACGTCAGTGGAGATTTCAGAGCTGCTGAGCAAAATGCTGAAATTGAGAAAAATCAGTCATAACATCCTAAACGCAAAGCAGCACCAAAGGGAGGCACAAGTTGTAGCCGAGGCAGGAAAGCCTGGTAATGTTACCATCGCCACCAACATGGCTGGTAGAGGTACAGATATTAAGCTGGGACACGGCGTACGGGAGGCCGGGGGATTGGCTATTGTTGGTACTGAAAGACACGAATCTCGCCGCGTGGACCGTCAGCTCAGAGGTAGGGCTGGCCGCCAGGGTGACCCGGGATCCTCACAGTTTTTCGTATCCCTGGAAGATGACCTGATGAGGATATTCGGTTCTGAAAGAATTGGTCGTATCATGGACAGACTGGGTCTGCAGGAAGGTGAAGTGATCCAGCATTCAATGATTACCAACTCCATTGAAAGGGCCCAGAAAAAGGTGGAGGAAAACAACTTTGGTATTCGCAAAAGGTTGTTGGAGTACGATGATGTGATGAATGCCCAGCGGGAAGTTATTTACAAGAAACGTAAAAACGCCCTCTTTGGTGAGAGACTGGCCGTGGACCTTTCTAATATGCTGTATGATGTTTGTGAACAAACCGTAATTGAATACCAGGACAATAGCGATTTGGAAGGGTTTAAAATGGAGATGCTCAGAAACCTGGGACTGGAAGTTCCTTTCGATGAGCCTACTTTCCTGGATACAAAAGCAACCAAGCTTACAGAAGAATTATTTGAACTGGCATCAAAACGCTACCGCGAGAAGGCCAATAGCATTGGTCAGATTGCATTTCCTGTCATCAAGGATGTATATGAAAACGCTGGAGAAAAGTATCAAAATATCTCCATCCCTGTTTCTGATGGTGTGAAAACACTCAATGTAATGGCCAACCTCGAAAAATGTTTTGAGTCGGAAGGGCGAGAGGTAACCCTGGCCATAGAAAAGAATCTCACGCTGGCTATTATCGATAATGCCTGGAAAGATCATCTGCGGGAAATGGATGACCTTAAGCAGTCCGTTCAGCATGCCACCTATGAGCAGAAGGATCCATTACTCATTTATAAGTTTGAATCCTTTAAATTGTTTAAGGAGATGCTCGCCAAGGTAAATAAGGAAATTATTTCCTTCCTGCTTAAGGCACAACTTCCCATCAAAGATCCTTCAAAGCTACGTGCAGCAGAAGCACCCAGCCGTACTGATATGAGCAAACTTAATGAAGGGCGAAGTGATGTAAGAGGTCCTGCCGGACGAAGAAAGGCTGAGCCTGTCAGGGTAGAGAAAAAAGTGGGGCGGAATGAACCTTGCCCCTGTGGTAGCGGTAAAAAATTCAAGCAGTGTCACGGTAGGGGATAAGGGTGCTTTCTTTCCTTATTGCCTGTTCATTCGAAAGATGATAGGTTATAGGATTTGATAACTTTCTGTTTCGAAAAAAAAACTTCCAGCTATCCAGGCTGGAAGTTTTTTTATGTCTCACTAATTTCGCTGTATTTTACGGTTTTTGCGTAAAATCTATTTCTGAGCCCATCAAGCTGTGGGGTATCATATAGATAATGAGCAGTACAATGGCAGCGGCTAATACCCAGCCTCTTTGATAGTTGTTTTTATATACCTTAACCATGGCCCAGGCCCAAAACAAAAAGGCAATGGCCGTTTTGTTGTCGGTAAGGTCAGTGCCCAGTGGCCATCCTGTCCACCAGTCTCCAAATGCGTATTTCTGAACAATGGGACCCATGATCAATCCCCCCGCTATCAGCGTTAAAAATGTCCACAGCGTATAATGGTAGGTTTTTTCAGCAAAAATGGCTGCCAAACCAGCCCTGGTGCTGAGCAGCATTGCAGCAAACATAAAAACTATATGGGGGATCATGGCCCAGGCAGGAACATTGTTTCTGAATCGCAAAACAAGCGGGTTTTCCGTAACTTTTACCTGTTGTTCGCCATGAGTAAGTGTAATCTGGTACATAACTTTTCCGGCTGCCGGCAGCTGCGGAAGATAAGCTACCAGGTAATCATCCTCACGTACCAGGGGCTTTTGGTTCCACTCATCATTACTGGGCGTTCTTCTGTAAATGAAACTCCCTTTAATTTCCCTGTTTTCTGCTTTGATGCGAACCGGGGCATCCTGATCGAGATGGTAAGACCGAATCAGCCGGTAATGAATGGTTTCGTTTCCGATGGTTATGCTTCCCCTGGCGGGTTTGGTAGGGCCTGTAATTCTCTGGTAGTAGGCTGAAGAAAGGGTGATGATAAAAGCAATCATCCAGAATAATACCTGTTTTTTCATGTGATGTTGGTTTATTAAACTTTAACTGCTTGTCAACAATTTTCAAGCGGCCTTCATTTACCAACCCTGCTGCATCAATCTTTCGGCACCTTATTTATTAACCGGGCCATGAGCACCGCAACAATTGAATGAGTAAACTTCATTTATCAAATAGCTGGAATTCTATTGTAGTACCTTTTGTAATACAAGCTTTTTTCTGTTGTCTGTGACTTCATTGAAGCCCATTTTCTTCAGGTATTTATAGTGCTTTTTATTTTTAGGATCAGCGGTTAGCTTCTTGATACCCATGTTTTTAAAGTAAAGTTGGTTATGTTTGTAGATATACCTTCCTGTTTTCAGATCCCTGTATTCAGGAATGGCAAAATCAATTTCCACAAACAAATGGTCCTCTTCAATTTTTCTACCAATAAAGGCTCCTGCAACAGCTGCATTGCGGATAATTAAAAAACACAGGTAATCCTCTGAATTAAACAGTTTGTTTTTGAAACTTTCGTAAAAACCTGGGAAAAATTTATTGATATCCTGCTGGTAATAATCCATGAAAAAATCCAGATACCGGTTTTCTGTTTTTATCTGCAGTATTTTCAGAAAGTCCTTTTGGCTGTAAATGCCATAAAGGTGAAAAACATTGATGAGTGTAATGAATAAATTGAGAAAAGCCACGGGCATAGCCCCAATAATAAATCCGTAAGATGAAAAAATGGCTGCCCCGGTTAGGTTTAACCATCTAAGCTTTACAATAGAGCTCATCATTAGTGAGATGGCTATAATCGCCGATCCCAGGTATCCAATCCATTCAATAATTGTATAATAATTTGCTTCCATGACGGCAAAGATATAAATAATGTCTACACTAAAGTAAATTCTTGTTCACTGTAAAGGGCTTTGGGATTAGGGTAAGCGGTTGGTTGACATGAACCGCTCAAAATAAATGGCATTGTAAATGGCTTGATGTATTTTCGTGCGGATTTCCAACTCTGTAATTTTTCTGTTGGATGCGTCAGGCTGTACCCTATTGGATAAAAATACATAAACCAACCCTTCCTGAGGGTCAGCCCAGGTATAGGTGCCGGTAAATCCACTGTGCCCGAAACTTTGTACCGATGCACTTTCACAGGATGGATGAAAATCGCTGGGTGTAATGTTGGGTTTATCAAACCCCAGAGCCCTTCTGTTTTTATTTCCAGCAAATTGAGTAGCAGTAAACTCTTTAATGGTATGGGGACTAATGAAATTGGTGCCCCCATAGGAGCCATTGTTGAGAAACATTTGCATAATAACAGCTACATCTGAGGCATTGGAAAATAGCCCTGCATGACCTGATACACCTCCCAGCATTCCGGCACCCGGGTCATGCACATAGCCTTGTATATTCTGGCGACGAAATATTGTATCATTTTCAGTAGGTATGATCTTGTTTTTCTCGTGTACCCGCAAAGGATTATAGGTTATGTTTTTAAGTCCCAGGGGTTGGTAAAAATACCCAGATACATATTCGTCTATACTTTTACCGGTGAGCTCTTCAACCATCTGTGCAAAAAGGATAAAGCCTAAATCTGAATATATATATCTTTTCCTTTGCAATAAATCCGATTCTTTAATTGCATTGAAAATGGTATCTCTGTAGGTTTTATGAATATAAATATCTTCAGCAACCTGAACCGGAAATTCTTCGGATTGTACCGAACTGTAAACCTTTGCTGATGGCTTCCCTTCGTCCAGGGTTTGAATGTAAAAAGGGATCCATGATCGAAGCTTTGACTGATGTGCAAGGACTTCACGGATGGCTAAATCCTCTTTGTTTGAGCCTTTGAGCCACGGTAAATAGTCCCCCAGTGTTTTATCCAGCTCAATAATCCCCTCATCTGTCATACGCATGAGGGCGGCGGTTGTGCTTAGAATTTTTGTAAGAGAAGCCAGGTCGTAAATATCGGAGTTTTTCACCTGCTGAATTTCATCGTAGGTGTGGTGGCCGAATGATTTTTTATAAATCATAGCGTTATCTTTGATTACGGCAACCTGACAACCCGGAAAAGCTTTTTCCCTGATTCCTTTCAGAGCGAGGCTATCAATTATTTTCAGCATTTCAGAATTTACTCCGGTTTCTTCGGGCGAGGCATATCTTATTCTTAACCTTCCCGGTGTTGTAATACCCGTATAAATAGGAAAGTGTGGCATAACGGAAACCGGCAATCTTCCCCGGGCACCAATTGCTCCGAATATTATTTGGGCAGAGGCTTCTTCGTATTGCCTGCCATCCTGGTACGATACCATAATAGCCACGGAATTGTCCAGGCTCTCACCGAAAGTCTTTAAGGTGTAAGGGTTGGCAAAAATATTAAGTATCACATTGTTTTCACGGCTAAGCCTGTTGACCAATTCAATGGTTTGGGAGTTGATACCATAGTTTCTTCCGGGGAAAAGGCTGTTGTTTTGCACCGAAACAATAACCAGGTTGTAATCAGAAAGTTGTTCCAGTATGTTTTGAGCTTGCAGGTTTGTATGATTTTTGGCAATACTCATCATCTCAACCGGAGCGTAATTGGCCAGCATATTTTGAAAGGGGTTCTCCACCGATGAGCCAATTGTCAGAGCAGCAATGTTCAGGGTGTCTAACCGTCGCAGGGGCAGGATGTCATTCTGATTTTTTACCACTGTCACAGCCGCTTCAGCAAGCTGTCTGTTGAGTTGGTGTACGCGTGGGGCATTCAAGTCGCTATAAAGGTTACTTGTAGAAATTCTGCGTGTTTTGTCAAGGCCCGATTTTTCTTTAAAATAAAGGACTTTTCTTACTTTTTGGTGAATGGATTCTGTATCCAGCTCGCCACTTTGCATAGCATCTTTAATGGCCTTGATGGCCACAGGCACATTTTCAGGCATCAACAAAATATCATTACCTGCCTGGAGAGCTTTTACTTCGAGCCTTCCTGGTGGAGCATACCCTGAAACACCTTTCATGTTTAAGGCATCGGTGATCACAAGACCTCTGAAACCCATCTGTTCTTTTAAAAGATCAGTCACTATCTTATCTGAAAGGCTTGATGGAATTTTGTCGGTGTTATCAAGGTGGGGAATGTTAAGGTGAGCCGACATAACACCAAGCAAGCCCTGGTTTACAAGCTGGCGAAAAGGAAATATATGCAGTGAATCGTAAAGATGTGCGGGTTGATGGATTACCGGTAAGGTGTAATGAGAGTCATCCCTGGTGTCACCATGTCCGGGGAAGTGTTTGGCTGTAGCAATGATGCCGGCATCCTGCATGCCAAACATCAGGGCCATTCCTTTGCGGGCTACATTATAGCGGCACTCTCCAAACGACCGTGAGTTGATAACCGGGTTATCGGCGTTGGAGTTGACATCCATCACGGGGGAGAAGTTGATATGTATTCCCATTCGCTTACATTGTGCTCCCATTTCCATGCCCAGTTCGTAAAGTAGACGTTCATTGGCTATTGCACCTAGTGTGATTTGCCTGGGAAAGCTGATGGTGCTGTCAAGGCGCATGGACAATCCCCATTCAGCATCCTGGGATATAAGCATTGGTGTTTGTGCCTGCCTTTGCCATTTGTTAGTCAGGTTAAGCTGACTGGCAGGTCCGCCATTAAAAAACACAATTCCTCCTATATTGTAGTTATCTATCAGTCTTTCAACTTGTCGGTAATATCTGCTGTTTTGATTGCTATGCACCTCTATCATGAGCAGTTGTGCAATCATTTGCTCTGTGGTTAAGGTGTTGAATACCGAGTCAACCCAATGAGTGGAATAGTTTGGGGGTGGTGCAAAAGGTCCTCCCTGGAAACTTTCAGAAATATCAAAGATCTCAGCCCGGGAAACCGGGAGAATCATAACCAACAAAATAAGTAAATAGGTTGTTATTGTTTTCCGGAATGACATGGATGTTGTATTATCTTATATCGCTTTTTTTGACATGATTATGCGAAAACTTTCAGCGTATCCTGCTAATTTGTATTAACGGTAAATATCCGGGTGGATTGTCTTTCTGGCTTTCTATATATCAAGTGTTTCTCCTGTTCCTGGTTCTATCTGAATAATTCAAACCATGTCAGGAAAAAGCAATATGTCTTAAACAAAAGTTTTATCTAAATCATGGCTTTAAAATCCTGCCTTCCACCATTATTAGTAGGGGTAAACATGTTTTAAAGTACCTGCAAACCTACATATTTTTTTACATATTTGATATATCCGGAATCAATAAGACATTAACAATTTCTTTAGATTTTGGGTTGTGCTGTATAATTCACTAAAAGACAGATGGTTAGGTGTCGTGGTTTATAAAAAATTATGAAGAAAACTTGTTAACCTTCCTTGGGTTAATATAATTCAAAAAGCAGAACCTTTTGGCCATGAGTATAGCAGGAGAAACAAAACGATTGTAGAGTTATAAATCCAGGGTTTTCCAGGCTCCTTTTTTCAAGGCTATTAATGCAAACAGACCCATGGCAGAAAAGTAAAGAATTTCAACCAGCCATACCACGATAGCGGAGGCATTCAGGTAAAAAGCCAAGAAAAGTGCAGTGAGCAGGTAGAAAGTAATGGCTAATATTTCAATTTTAAGAGCCAGCATGGTTTTTCCTGTTCCTGAAAGACCGTTGAAATAAATCATACCAAAAGAAAATGCAATAAGGGCCATGCTGATAACTCTTAAAAGGGGAACGGTTTCGTTTATAAGTGGCTGGCTTTGTGTATAAAAGCTGATAATAGGGTAGGGGGCCCATAAAATGAGCTGAACCAGCAAAAAGGTGATACCTGTACCAAGGATGAATATTTTCTTTATCAATGGCAACACCAGTTCAGGGCGTCCTCTTCCAATCGTATTACTTACCAGCGTATTTACTGCAGCACTCAGCCCCCAAACGGGTATCATGAGCACCATATATATGCTTCGTGTAATGTTGGATGCAGCCAGTGCAGTTTCACCTATTTGTTCAATTATCAGGAAAAACACAAACCAGGCTGAATAAGAAAAAAAGTACTGGAACATCAGGGGGACTGACAGCTTAAGTAATCTCTGAATAAGCCTTAAGTCGAACCTTCTGAGCTTGAATGTCCCATAAAGCCAGATGTTTCCCCTTTTCCATATCCATATAATGTAAAAGACAAAAGTGAAAAACTCTGCAAAGTTGGTAGCAATTGCTGCACCGGCAATGCCAAGTTCAGGAAAGCCATAATTCCCAAAGATTAGCAAATAGTCCAGTAGGATATTAAAAGATGCCATGACAATGGTACTCATACTAAGAACCTTTGTGCGCGTCGTACCCACATATAATGCATTGAATCCCAGCACCAGAAACCCGAACAACAATCCGTACTGCCTGTATTGTAAAAACACCAGGCTCTCTTCCAGAACCGCCGGTGAGCTGATAAAAAATTCCAGAAAAACAGGTGCAGCAAAATTGAGTAAAAACCATATTATGGCAGCTATAATAACCAGGAATATTTGAGTATGGTCAAATACCCTGCCTATTTCTTTGGTTCGTCCTTCGCCATTTCTACGCCCCATCATTATTTGCGCACCAATGGAGAAACCTGTACCCAACATCACCAGGCATAGATAAAACACCCCTCCGATAGCTGCTGCACCCAGTGTGACCTCAGAAACCCTGCCCAAAAAAGCGGTGTCAATTACCAGCATGGCGTTTTGTGCCACCAGTCCAATAATGATGGGGTAGGATATTTTCCAGATTTCACGGTATGAAAAAAGCGGGTATTGCAAAGTATGTGATTTTTTGTAGTTAGTTATCTTCTACATACAGAACCAGGCCTTTTAGGTATTCCCCTTCGGGGTGAAATGCATTCACCGGGTGGTCGGCCGGTTGCGAAAGCTGATGCAAAATTTTCACCTGCCTGCCTGCCTGAATTGCTGCTGATATAACCGTCGACTTAAACAATCCCATATTAATAACTTGTGAACAGCTAAAGGTGAAAAGAATACCACCCGGTGCAATTTTTTTCAGGGCTTCGGCATTGAGCCGCTTATAACCCTGTACTGCATTGTGCCTTACATTGGTATGCTTAGCATAAGCGGGAGGATCAAGTATGATCAAATCATAGGTTATGTCAGTTTCCCTGATATAGCGCAAAGTATCACTTACAATGGTTTGGTGGTTTTGGGTTTGGGGAAAGTTAATTTCCACATTGCGTTTTGTGAGCTCAATAGCCTTAGCTGAGCTATCCAGCGAGTCAACAGAGGCTGCCTCCGCTCCAATAGCATATACTGAAAACCCACCCGAATAACAAAAAGTATTTAATACTTTTCTCCCTTTGGAGTAATTTGTCACCAAATGTCGGTTTTCTCGCTGATCAATAAAAAAACCTGTTTTCTGACCATCGATAAAATCAATCTCGAAGTTATATCCGTATTCCCTCACAACATCCAGCCTGGTGTTGCCAACCAGGAATTTTTGGGTTTCTTCTTCACTGGCAAATCCTGAAGGAAGTGTGTCACTGCTTTTATAATAGATACTTTTGAGTTGGTTGCCGTAAATTGCCTCCAGGGCCTGTGCAATAGCATCAATATGCATGTGTATGCCTACGGCGTGTGCCTGTATGACTAAGTTTCCGTTATAGTGGTCAATAATAAGACCCGGGAGGTTGTCTCCTTCCCCGTGGATAAGTCTGTAAGTATTGGTGTGAGTGCTGTTGGTCAGTCCCAGGGTTTTTCTCAAAGCATATGCTTTCAGGAGTTTTTCTTTCCAGAAATGCAGGTCGAATACGTCAGGTCTTTTGGGAGAAAAAGCCATGACCCTTACTGCTATGGAAGCATTTTGGAATAATCCGGCCCCAAGGTACTCGTCTTTGTTTGAAAAAACTTCAACCAGCCTGCCATCGGGGTGGGG
>SLQX01000090.1 GCA_007131245.1 Bacteroidales bacterium | reverse complement strand
GCCAGGTTGAGCAATAATTCCGGGTAGCGCATCATGGGCGACAAGTCGTCCATTGCACTAACCCGCTTGTACTTGGCAGTCAGCACCCTTCCTGCCAGGAACCTTACCATTGCCTCAGGATCATTTTCAGCTTCCGAGCCTTGCCTGCGCTTGTCATCCCGCAACCAACCCTCATGACGCCAGATGATTGGACTCATGGATACAAGGTTCCGGCGGTTGTACTGAGAAGCGAGAGCTCCATTAACTCCCGGATTGCTCGTTTCTGAACTTTCCATGCCAAATATGTGCTCTGTACTGCCGTAAGAGCCATCCTGGAAAGCTTCCCATGGGTTATTGTGCAATGCATAACTGTCCGCATAAGGGCCGTTGATGAACTTCAACGCATGGGTAATCACATTGGGCATATCCCACATATGCTGATATACGCGCACTTTATAGGCAGCTGCCGCTTCCTTGGTTGCTCTGGCCAGCCGCTGATTGCCTGAACGTTCAGACTTATACGGAAGATGCTGTTCTGCATAAGCCAGGTCTTCCAGTATCCACTGGTAACATTCAGCCACAGAGTGGCGGCCAATCTGGATCCCGTCATCCACCGCATCTGGCGTAGCAAACGCATTTTTGTGATAGGGTACTCCCCAGTGGGATGCGTCTTCCGTATGCCTGTAGGGCCGGGCAAACATCTTCAACAACTCATGATAGGCAGCAGCCCGCAACAATTTGGCTTCTGCGGCATATTCATTGGCCAGGTCCTGGGAGATCACACCATTATCCGTGGCCTCCTGTACACCTTCCATAACAATGTTAGCCCGGTTGATCAACCGGTAGGTGTCAATCCAGTAATATTCGTTGTTCATGGTAGAAGGCGTATAGGTTGCCTGGTAGGTAAAAGCATAAAATGCATACCAGTTCACCACATCTTCTCCACGGTTATCGTGCTGCTGTACAAATGCGGCACCAAAAGGATAACCACGGGCTCCATTGACGTATAGTCCCGTTTGTGCAGCATCATACAGCCCGTTTATCGCCAGTGCGATTAATTCGGGTGTGGTAAAAGCCGTTTCGTCAGCTATCTGGTTATACGGCTCAAGGTCAATAATGTCCTCCTCCGAACAGGCAGAAAACATCAGGCCTCCCAGGAGGAGCGGGACAAACAAAAGGGCCCCAATCTTTTTTATGTGTTTTTCAATATTTTTCATTTCAGACATTTTTTTTGTTACAAGCTTAAATTAATACCCATGGTGAAAGTGCGCTGACGTGGTGTCACATTGAAATCCACTCCATTTGCCTCCATTTCCGGATCAGGACCTGTGTAATCAGTGATTACAAACAAATCTGTTACCTGAACATATAGCCTCAAGCGGTCAACACCCATGCGGGCCAACATCTCGGGCGACAAGCTGTAGCCAATTTCAAAATTGGATAATTTCAAAAAATCTCCTTTTTCAACAAAACGTCCGTTCCCCGTCCCCTGAATATTAATAAAGTTGGTCCGGCCATGCCACAATTTTGGTGTCCAGCCATCTCCAGGCTCTTCAGCACTTTGCCACCTGCCCTGCAATTCCTTACCATAATTGGTAAATGAGTTGGCTACCAAATCGGCGCGTGTCCGGTTCATGATATAGTTTCCGCCTGAAAAACGAAACATGGCATTCATGTCAAACTGCCTGAAACGAAGGTTCGGACTTATTGCCCCGAAATAAGTGGGCATGGAAGGGCCGAATACAATCCGGTCATCGCCCGTAAGCACGGCTGACTGGCTAAGGTCTGCCGGGTTATTGGGGTCATACACAAAATAACCTTGGGTTGCAATATTACCCTGTACCTGAGATCCGTCAGCTTTTCGATAAATGGGGTTGCCATTCGCTGTATTCACGCCCACATAATCGTAACCATAAATAGACCGGATCGATTCGCCTTCGGCAATGCGGTAGTAATTGTATGTAATGGGCTGTCCGCCAACAAGTGCATCAATCTTGTTTTCTACCAGGCTCAGGTTTCCTTCAAGAGAGAACGCAAAATCCCTGGTATTTACCAGGTGAGCTTCAGCGGAGAATTCATATCCCCAGTTTCTGAGTTCTCCGATATTGCGGTCAATGGAGTTGCCCGGTATCCCGAAGGAAGGAGGCGTAGGAGCTGCAAGGATCAGTCCATCCTGGTCATTCAGAAAGTAGTCGAAAGCGAACTGATATTTGCCATTAAGCATGGTAAGGTCAAATCCGACATCCAGTTTCTTACTGGTTTCCCACTTCAGCATGTCATTCCCCATCTGCACGAAGGCAATGCCGGTATTCGGCCCGTACCTTACACCGCCATACAGTCCGGCATATGGGTAATTCCCGATACTGGTGTTTCCTACCTCTGCGTAAGAAGCCCTGAGCTGCAGGTCATCAATGAAGGTCAGGCCCTGCATGAAGTCTTCCCTCGAGATGGTCCAGCCCACAGAACCTCCGGCAAACAAGCCCCAGCGGTTCTCTTCAGGAAGTGCCGAGATCCCGTCGTAACGGATAGACCCTTGAATGTAGTACTTCTGGTCATAGTTATAGTTCAACCGGCCCGCATAAGAAATAAATCCGTTATCAGACATAAGTCCACTGGACATCTGAGTGTCATAAGTACCAGCAATCAGGCCATGCCTGAAAAATGTACTTGACATACCCGTACCCCCAGCAAAGAAATAATTATAATCCTGGTACTGGTATTCATTGACCAATGTGGCATTGATGTTATGCGCATCTCCGATTGTGGTCATGTATGAAAGCACATTCTGCCAGTTCCAGCGGGTAAAGTTGGTCTGGGTATTGTAAATCCGGCCACCAACGGTAGCTCCGTCACCGTGGATGGGATTCCAGTACATCAGCCCTTCAGTATTGGAAAGATCAACCCCCATCTGGGTCCTGAACATAAGACCGGACGTGATTTCCGCTTGCGCATGTGCATTGGCCATGGTACGCATAACCTTCGAGGTATAATTGTTGTGATCGACCACATACATAATATTAGGCAGGTTGTCGTCGATGGTGGTTTTGTTTACACCTGGCCCTACAAGCTGCCTGTTGATGTTGTCGATATTATACCCAGTCGGATCATCCGGATCATAGATCGGGGTATTGGGCAACTGCCGGATGGCAGAGAATATGTTCCCCGACAAAGAATTCGATCCCCTGTTCAGGTCATAATAATCTGACCTGGTAAGGGCGATGTTTGTTCCTAAAGTAAGCCAGTCGTTGGCTTGCTGTTCCACATTGGCCCGCAATGTATATCGCTCCATTTCATTAGGCCTAGTCACACCTTCCTGCTGGCCAAAACCAAGAGAAAAATAGTAACTGGTCTGCCCGGTTGCACCAGAAATATTCAAACTGTGGTCATGCTGGAATGCATTCCGAAGTACTGCTCCCTGCCAGTCGGTATTCAACCCTGCTGCCACAGCCGGCTCTGCCGACCCGGCATTTCTGAACATTTCGTTGGCAAGGGTAATGAACTCTGATTCGTTGGTCAGGTCAAACAAATTGACGGGTTGGGCAATACCGGCCCAGGCATTGTAGTTCACTCGAAACTGCCCTTCCTGTCCTCGTTTCGTGGTAATAAGGATCACACCGTTTGCAGCACGTGATCCGTAAATGGCGGTGGCCGACCCATCCTTAAGTATCTCAATCGACTCAATGTCGCTGGGGTTGATGTCACCTAGGGCATTCACCTCGGCATATCCGCCGATGTTACCGGTCAGTGCGGGAACTCCGTCCACCACAATGAGGGGATATGTTCCTGAAGAGACCGAACCGATTCCGCGGACCCTGATCCTTGGCGCCTGACCCAAAATTCCGGAAGTACTTGTTACCTGGACCCCCGAGGAACGCCCGGCCAAAGCAGCATCAAAACTGGGTGCAGCGATCCGGGCAAGGTCCTCACCACGGACTGAACTGATGGATCCGGTGACATCACGCTTACGTTGTATGCCATATCCCACCACCACATATTCATCCATATCCACCATGGCCGGCTCCATGGCCACATTAACCACTTCTCTTCCCTCCACCGGCACCTCCTGGGTATTCCTCCCGATAAAGGAAAAAACCAGCACTGCATCAGAAGCGACCGGCAAGGAATACTGACCCTCCATGTCCGTCACTGTACCCTGCGTGGTCCCCTGCACCCTGACAGTTACTCCCGGAAGGCTTTCACCATCGGTAGCGCAGGTTACCTCCCCGGTTACAGTGATTTGTTGCCCGAACAGGGATCCCCCCATAAAGAGCAAACAACTCAATAACACTAAACACTTTTTCATGTTGGTTGATTTTTGGTTAATAATTGATTAACGCCTATGTTTTTAAAGCATAGTCCGTTGTAAATTTAAACTTTTTTATGATACTCTCAATTTTTTTGCAAATTTTTGTTAATTTTTATTAGCCTTAATTAACGGCAAAACCAGTATTCATAGAACTTACAGAATGATTTGTGTGCTCAAAATTATTTTTTAGACAAACGACCTTTCTGCATAGACAAAATAACAAATTAATATATATAAATACAAAAAGGCCAACCCAAACGGGCCGGCCTTTTTTATCGTTTATCCAGAAATTTAACTGCGTCTTACATTATACTACTGTATTGGCTAATCGGCAAAATGTCACAACGCATCAGCTTCAGAATCGAACTGCAACTACAAATGCTTCTGCACCTCTTCCACCACCTCGGGCAGGTCCATGCCCAGGTCTTTCAGGTGCTCAATGGTCGGAATACCGTCCATGGTCCAGCCACGGCGCTTATAAACCGCATCCACCAGGCTTTCATACCGCTGCTCACGGTACTTGCGCATGGCAGCCATTTTTTCCTCCGTTGATTTACCGGCGGGATCAAACCCGGCCTCCTCCTTCAGCTGCTTGTCGTAACGATCGGCACGGGATTCATATTCCTCCACGGTCACAGGGCCTGCGGCGCGATAAGGCTGGGCATCATGAATCCGTTTGCCAAATCCGCGACGGAGGTTGAATACACGCTGGAAATTATACACCCGCTCACTCTGACGGATCAGTTCTTCCTTGTCAAATGGCTTTCCGGTGACCCCTTTGTAAATGGCCACATAGTTGTCCACGTGCTCAGGGATCTTATGGGGCTCATCGGCCTC
>SLQX01000291.1 GCA_007131245.1 Bacteroidales bacterium | reverse complement strand
TGTTATCGAAGAGTAGCATTGGTTTTTATCTCATACCAACTCTTTCAATCCAAACCCTATAAAAAAGGCTGGTTTTACAGAAAACCAGCCTTTTTTAAGCTCATGGGCAGTAAAGATTAGTCAAGCACTGTTACCCAGTTATAGGGATCTTTTTCTTCGCCATATTGGATGTCCTGGAGCTTCCTGTAGAGTTTTTCAGAAACAGGACCTGCTTTACCATCTTTGCAAAACTCATAGGTTTTGCCACTTTCGCGGTCAACAATTTTTTTTATGGGCGAAATTATTGCAGCGGTACCGCAAGCACCTACTTCGTCAAAAGTTTCCAGTTCTTCCACAGCCACTGGCCTTCTTTCCACTTCAAGGCCCATGTCTTTAGCAAGCTGCATCAGGCTTCTATTGGTAATGGAAGGCAAGATAGAGTCGGATTTTGGGGTAATATACTTGTTGCCTTTAATGGCAAAAAAGTTAGCAGGACCCGCTTCATCAATGTATCTCTTCTCTTTGGCTTCCAGGAAAAGGACTGCTGCATATCCTTCAGCTTTGGCTCTTTCTGTAGCTCTCAGGCTACCGGCATAGTTGCCGCCTACTTTAATATGTCCTGTGCCCTGTGGTGCAGCACGGTCAATATCTTTTACGATTTGCATGGTAACCGGGTTGAATCCTTCTTTAAAATAAGGACCCACCGGACCTACAAATACCATAAACAAATATTCTTTGGCAGGGTTAACTCCCACCTGTACACCTGTACCAATAAGCAGGGGTCTGATATAAAGGGCTGCACCGTGACCGTAAGGTGGTACATATTTTTCATTAAGTTTTACAGCATTTACCACCATTTTGTAAAACAAGTCATCGGGTACTTCTGCCATCAGGATTCCTTTGGAAGAATCTCTCATGCGCGAAGCATTGTCATTCCATCGGAATAGACGGATTTTATTATCCTTTCCCCGGTAGGCTTTCATGCCCTCAAAGGCTTCCTGCCCATAGTGAAGGCTTGTAGCTGCCATGTGAATGTTAATATACTCAGAGGAGGACACTTCCATCTCTCCCCACTTGCCATCTCTGTAATAGCAACGTACATTATAATCTGTCTTAAAATACCCAAAAGGTAATTTTTCCCAATTAATATTTTGCATAACTATATGTTTTATTTATATGTTATAAATTGTTTACCTAAACTGCTAAATTATAATAAACTTTTAAATTAAAAAGAAAATTATCCTTTAATCTGATACTTTTTCACAGGTTTTAATGAAAACATGATAATGGGTATTGTATTGGAGAAATCCGATAACAACAATTCTAAAAACAGGGTTGAAGCTTGCTACTGGTATTAGGAATGCTGGCTTTTAGTTTTGGGAGGGGGCAGAGTAAGGTTAAGGTTTTTTATACCAGAAAATTAAGCCGGGCTTAAATTGAATGCAGGGGAGGGCCCATTTGGAATTTCGTGGTACAAGGATAATTAATTGGACTGCGATTCTATCATATTCGTGATAATTTCGATGAGTTTGCTTTCATCAACTGGCTTAGACACATAATCATCCATGCCAGCTTCAATAAAGCGTTCCCTGTCGCCGGGGATGGCATAACCGGTTATTGCTACAATGGGTATACGGTTATTGTCGTTTTGGCTGGCCTCTATTTCCCGGATTTTCTTTGTAGTCTCAAATCCGTCCATTTTAGGCATTTGCCCATCCATGAGTATGAGATCAAAATGGGCATTTTTGTACTTTTCTAGGGCAATGAGCCCATTTGAGGCGGTCTCTACTTCCCAGCCCTGCGATTTTAAAAATCCGGCCAGGTAAAGTTGGTTAATTGCGTCGTCCTCAGCTATGAGAATATTTATTTTCTGGTTCGACACTTCTATGTTATTTCGTTTTTTTTCTACTTCTTTAATTGAATCTGTTGGGCTGCTTTTGCCTGGTTTAGAGATAATTAATGGTAGCTGAAATGAAACACAACTACCTTTATTGAGTTGACTCTCAAAGGTTATCTTACCACTCATCATTTCGGTGAGACTTTTAACAATACTCAAGCCCAAACCTGTACCCTGGTATTCCTTTTTGGTTGAAATATCAAGTTGCTTGAAAGACTCAAACAACCTGGGTATATCAGCCTGCTTTACACCTATTCCGGTGTCAATTACCTGGAAATTGATGGTTGCGGTGTCTTGTTTGCGCTCAAGACACTCTGCTTTTATCTCCACTTTTCCTTCGTTAGTAAATTTAATGGCATTACTGATTAAATTATTCAGTATTTGAATTATTTTTTTCTCATCACCATATAAGTTTTCCGGCACGTCTTCCTGTATGGTGTATTCAAGTTTCAGATTTTTGCTGTTGGCCTGTGGTTGAAACATCTCCAGTGTTTGGGTTATTGCCTCAGTCAGGTTAAAGCTGGCAAAGGTCATATCAACCTTATTTGCTTCAATTTTGGAGAAGTCCAGTATATCATTGAGTATGTTCAAAAGGTTTCTGGAGGATATGGAAATAGACTCAAGGTATTGTTTCTGATCTTTGTTTAAGGGGGTTTTGGCCATGGTATTGGACATGCCGATAATTGCACTGAGGGGGTTGCGAATCTCATGACTCATGTTGGCGAGGAATTCAGATTTCACTTTGTTTGACCTTTCGGCTACTTCTTTGGCTTTAAGAAGCTCTTCCTTTTCCTTTCTGCCTGTTATGTCACGACTTACACATACAATTTCCTGCACAAGGTTAGTATGATGATTATAAATCACCTGGTTGTTGGTTTCAAACCAAACATAACTTCCATCTTTTCTTCTGATCCTGTAGCTTTCGGTAAAGGAGCTATTTCTGTTTTCCAATAGTAGGATGTGGTTTTTCCGGATACTCTCCACATCATCAGGATGTATATGATGATAGGCTGACTTTCCAGTAAGTTCTTCCGGTTTATAACCCAGCAGTTTGAAAGAAGCCGGAGATACGTAAAGGTAAGTCCTGTCCCAATTGTGCTTTGAAATCATATCAATGGAGTTCTCAGCCAGAATTCTATACCTCTCTTCACTATGCCTGATAACCTCTTCGGCTTGTTTTCTTTCTGTAATATTACGGATGGTGCCAATGATTTTGCGTGGGCGTGAGTCATTGTCATAGATGTATTTACAGGTGAAAGAAACGGGGATTTTCTGTCCGTTTTCTTTGCGCAGGAAAGTTTCAAAATCTGATATGACACCCTGCTCCCTGATGCTATCCAGAAACCTGGCCTCTTCAATTTTATCTGTAAACAATGACTCGTGTAATATATCTTCTTTTGTAATGGAGAGCATGTTCTCTACCGATGGCGATACTTCAAGGATTTCTCCACTGAGGGAAAGTTCAAAATAAACATCCTGGATATTTTCAAAAATGCTTCTGTACTTTTCTTCACTTTTTCTGAGGGCCATTTGGGATTCGGCAAGCTTTTTTTCTATATCAATGTGATTAATAACCTGTTGGATAATGGTGGGTAAAAGGTCTATGAAGTTGGAGTCTTTTACCATATAGTCCAGTGCACCTAGCTTCATCATCTCCACAGCTGTTTTCTCATCACCATGGCCGGTAATAATTACAAAGGGGATATCAATATTATCTTTTCTTAAAATTTTTACAACTTGCTCACCACTCATTTCAAAGAGCTGGTAGTCGAGCAGCATCAACAGGTTGTGTGTATGATTTTCTTTTAGCCATTCAATGGCTTCATTGCCGGTATAAAATCCTTTGGTTTGAAAGTTACTTTTTTGCAGGGTTTTTTGTATCAGTGTATTTAAAGCCACATCGTCTTCAACAACTAATATGGTATAGCTTTCTGGATTTTCTGTTTTGGAATGGCGGTGCATTATTTTTGTATGTTTTAAAAGTCCTGATGATATAATAGGTTCTTGCAGGGGTGCCTGCAAAGCTCTTTTATTCGTAGAAGTATATCGTTTAGTTCAAAATTGTATTGGTATTTATTCTGCAAATGAGCATTATTTGTTGCCCGAACAGTTGTTTTTGGGTAAACAAATTTAACACAAAGTGTTGGTTTTACAAAGAGTAAAGTTACAACACGATGTAGCCATATAATTAGTAGTACCTGATGCTTTGCTTGATGTTCAATTCTTTCATCAGCTGATGGTTAGGAACAACTCCCCATTTGTCGGCAGAAAACTCCTCTTTCAACCTGTCAACAAAATACATTTTGATGGGGTAATTTCTTTTGGTAAGCACCTCACCTCTTTTGGTAAAAACAAAAAAGTCTTTTACCATTCTATAGGTTTTTTCAGAGATGTTTACTTTATCTTTTTCTCCTGCTTCCACAATTCTGCTGGCTATATTTACGGCATCACCCCAGATGTCGTATGCAAATTTGTTTTTTCCAACTACGCCTGCCACCACCGAACCAGTATGTATGCCCAATCGCAGCCTGAATTCGGGCAGGTTTGAGTTGAATTCACTTTTAAGTTTTTTTATGGTACTTTGCATTTTCAGGCCAACCAAAACCGAAATAACCGGGTTGCTTATGTTTTCTTCGGGGATACCACCTGCGCACATGTAGCAGTCTCCTATAGTTTTTATTTTTTCCAGTCCGTACTGTTCAATAATTTCATCGAACACGTAGAAGTAGTTGTCAAGCCTTGTGACTAACTCTATAGGGTGGCTGTTTTTGGCAAGGTCAGAAAAACCAATTACATCTGCAAAAAGAATCGAAACCGTTTCGTACTCGCGTGGCTGGGTATAACCTTTTTCGAGCAGTTCACGTGCAATCTTCTTGGGAAGTACACTCTGGAGAAGCTTATCAGTTTTAGCTTTTTCGTTTTCAAGCTCTAACTTTTGCACATTAATTTTTTTATTGAGCAATCTGAGCTTTTCGGTGCTATCCTGCAGTTCTTGGTTGGATCGCTTTAGCTGATTTTGAGTTTCAATTTTCTCCGAAACCTGGTGGATGACTTTCAGAATTTGCTTTACAAAGTGTTTTTCTTTGATGATATAATCCATAGCGCCCATTTTCATAAGCTCCACAGCAATTTTTTCATCCCCATAAGCTGTCATAATAACAAAAGGGTAGTTTATGTCTCTTTCCCGAATTGCTTCCAGTAGTTCAAGTGCATTGGCGTCTTCAAGCAAAAAGTCCATAAGCATTATGGCAT
>SLQX01000071.1 GCA_007131245.1 Bacteroidales bacterium | reverse complement strand
TGTGGGGGGGATAATCCGTGACAAAAAAGGGATGATCGCCTCGGGCGACCTTCATATTCAAGCCGGTGACCAGGTGGTGGTGTTTACCTTACCTGAGGCTTTTGATGCCGTTGACCGAATGTTCAGAACCTAATCCTAATCCAAAATATCTATGACCTCCAGGCCTGAAATCAACTTTAAGTTGATTGTTAAGTTTTTAGGAATCCTTTGGATGATTCTATCGGGTTTTATGGCTCTGAGCGCTTTGTGGGAGCTTGTAGACCCGGCAGATACTACCAATGCCATTTTAATCAGTGCCATCATCACCTTTGGTTTTGGATTGTCTGCCTATCAACTTACCCAAAAAAACGACCATAAAAACATTGGTAAAAAAGAAGGGTATATTATTGTGACCTTTACCTGGATTACCATTACTTTTTTTGGTACCTTGCCTTTTTACCTTTCGGGCCATATCCCGGTTTATTCCAATGCTTTCTTCGAAACCATGTCGGGTTTCACCACCACCGGGGCTACTATCCTGGAAGACATTGAGTCTATGCCCAAGTCATTACTTTTTTGGAGAAGCACCACCCACTGGCTGGGCGGTATGGGGATTATTGTACTCACCCTGGCTATTTTGCCCATTTTGGGTGTGGGGGGGATGCAGCTTTTTGTGGCTGAGGCACCCGGTACTACACCCACACGATTGCACCCAAGGATTACAGAAACAGCCAAAAGGTTGTGGTTTATCTATTTTTTACTCACCATGCTGCTTTGCTTTATCCTGATGCTGGGGAGTATGAGCTTTTTTGATGCCATCAACCATGCCTTCAGCACCATTGCAACCGGCGGGTTTTCAACCCGAAACGACAGTCTTTACGGTTTCTCACCTTTTATACAATATGTCATAATTCTATTTATGATTATCTCGGGTACCAACTTTACCCTGCACTATTATGCACTCAAAGGAAACTTTCACAGGGTTCGTAACAATGAGGAGTTTAGATTTTACCTTAGCGTGATAGGTGTTTTTACAATGATTTTTACTTTTAGCATTTATCTGTTTCATAACACGGGGTTTGAGCAAGCCTTCCGGGATGGTTTGTTTCAGATTGTGGCCATTATTACCACTACGGGCTTTGCAACAGCAGATTATACCCAATGGAGTGAGTTTTTGTGGTTCCTTTTGTTTGTTTTGTTTTTTACCGGTGGCTGTATTGGATCCACGTCGGGGGGGATGAAAATGATCCGGCATCTGTTGTTGATGAGAAATACCAATCAGGAGTTTAAAAGGTTGATTCACCCGAAGGCTGTTTTTCCCACTCGCCTGGATGGAAAGACCATTCCATCGGAAATTATTTACAACTTCCTGGCATTCTTTTTTCTTTATTTTCTTGTGTTTTTGTTAGGGGCTTCTCTGATGTCTGTTATGGGGCTCAGCTTTAAGCTTTCCATAGGTGCGGTGGCTTCAACTTTGGGCAATGTGGGGCCAAGTATCGGATCGTTAGGTCCAATGGATAGCTATTACAATATTCCTGTTGCCGGTAAGTGGCTGCTTGCTTTTTATATGTTGCTGGGGCGTCTGGAGCTTTTTACTGTATTGCTTCTGTTAACGCCTACCTTTTGGAAAAAATAACCAGGTTATGCTCTGCCCGCGTTCTGTGTTTTGAACCGGCAGAGGGATGAAAACATGTTCAATTCAATTACTTCATGATAAGTATTTGCATTCCCGTATATAACCACAATGTAAGGGCGTTGGTCAATGACCTGCACCGCCAGGCTGCCATATGGCCCGGTGGGTTTGAGATATGGGTTATGGATGATGCTTCTCCCAGGCATCAATTCAGAAAACAAAACCGGGAGATTGAAAAGCTGGAAAAGGTTGAATATGTTGAGCTTAATGATAATGTGGGCAGGAGCAAAGTTCGTAATATGCTGGCCCAAAAAGCCAGAGGCGACCATCTGTTATTTCTTGATTGCGACGTTCTTTTGCCTGGTGATGATTTTATGACCCGTTACCGGGTTGCCATGGAGCAGGATTCTGAAGTTTTTTGTGGTGGGCATGTTTACCCTGTGCAGCCGCCGGGCAACGATCAATTTCTGCACTGGTATTACGGCACGTACCGGGAGACCGTAGCCATTGAAACTCTTCCGGCCAGTCAAGCCTTTATGTCGGGGAATTTTTTGATCCCCAAAGAGGTTTTTAACCGGATACGGTTTAATGAAAGCATCAGGGGGTACGGGCATGAGGATACTTTGTTTGGCCTGGAGCTGGCAAGGGCAGGGGTTAACGTCTGGCGTATTGATAACCCGGTAATCCACATGGGGCTGGATACCAATGAAGCGTTCCTGGAAAAAACACGTGAATCTGTGGAGGGTTTGCTGCAGATTTACCGGGATTTTGAAGGGCAAACCGATTTTTTAGAGAATGTGAGGTTGTTAAAAACTTATTTGTTTTTGAAAAAGGTCAGATTATGTGGTTTGATGAGACTATTGTTTAAAGGTTTCCGCAGTTTCCTTGAAAGAAATCTGACCAGCACTGCTCCCCGGCTGGTTTTTCTTGACCTGTATAAGCTGGGGTATATGTGTAAGGTAAATAAATCAAACCCTGAATCATAATGGTTGTTCCAGCAACTGTTCCAGGTAATGGTGTTTGATGCCATATAGTTCTTTTAGTTTGCCTGCTTCCTCCATGGCTTTTTCTTTTTCCCGTGTGCTTTTGTTTATTTTTCTTCCAACAATTGCAATATTTTTGGGCGTGTGACCTGTGGCAATAAACTCAAATACTTTTGTTTTGTAGCCACGAGACTCCATGATCAAGGCTCTCAAAGCATCGGTAACCAACTCAGCCTGCCTTTCATCCAGAATGCCATGGCGTGTAACCCCTTTCAGTTGCTCCGCCGGCAACCAATCTTTACGGATTTGCTTGTGACAACAAGGTGCTACTACTATCAGGGAGGCATTGGCAGTTATGCCCCTGTAGATGGCATCATCGGTGGCTGTGTCGCAGGCATGCAATGCAATGAGTACATCCAGTTCAGGTAGTCCTGACTCTTCTATGGAGCCTTGCTTAAAAGAAAGATTTTTAAAACTTGCCTCCCGGGCAACAGAATTGCATGTGTCCACCAGATCTTCTCTGAATTCTATTCCCTGCACAAAGGGGTGGTTCCCGGTTTTGTTCAGCAAAAAGTCATACAGGGCAAATGTAAGGTAACCTTTGCCTGAACCCATGTCTGCAACCTGCAACTGTTTTGTGTTATTCAACATTTGGATTTCGGGTTCCAGCAATTCCACATACCGGTTGATTTGCAAAAACTTATCTTTCATCTCATGCCTGACTTCGTAGTTTGCGTTTACCACTCCCAGTTGGCGTAGCCATGTGTTGTTATGGGTTTGGATGATGCGCCCTTTTGACCGGTTGTGCGCAAACTCAACCGGTGCAGGCACCTCTATGTGCCGGGTTAATAACTTTGCCTGCCCCTTTTTGCTGATGAGCAACTTAAGGTTTTTGCCGGTTACATACATATCAGCATGGGAGAAGTCTTCCCGGAGAGCCCTCCGTAGCTCGGACAGGGTGTCTTCCAGCGTTAAGTTTTTGGTGATATCGCGTGTTGGGTAGCGGTAAACCAGGTTGCATACCAATCCGGCTTTTATTTTAACAGGGCTGATGAAGATATTCTTTAGCTCCGCTTTCTTTGAACGGGATTTACTCAGGGTGAGTTTTACAAAGTCCCCTTTTTGGAAGCTCTCTTCCAGCTTTTGGAGAAAGGTATGAATGGCATCTTGTTGCATCTTGCAAAATTAGCCTATTTTCCGGATATGGTTGTCCTGTGCCAGCCTCTGGAATCCATTTTGTTGATTTCCCTGCTGATGGGAAAACAATGGGTTCACACAAACGTTTAACTTTGTGTAAAATTTAAACCCTACTTATTATGCATGGCATTTTTGTTACTTTAACTGGTTTTATCTGGATGACTCTGCTGGCTTTAAATACATCTGCACAGGCCGATAGGGTTGTGGGTGTGTGGTTTACCGAGGACAGGGAGTCTAAAGTTGAGATTTACAAAACCTCGTCCGGCGCTTACGAGGGCAAGCTGGTGTGGCTTGAGGACCCGCGAAATGAGGACGGTAGCGTGAAAAGAGATACAGAAAATCCAGAAAGAGGCTTGCGGAGCCGTCCTCTGGAGGGTTTGGTTTTGCTTGAGGAATTCCAGTATAACCGCTCCTCCGGGGAGTGGAAAGATGGCACCATCTATGATCCTGAAAGTGGGCGAACCTATAGTGCTTACATGCGCCTGGAAGATAACAATACCTTAAAAATCAGGGGATATGTGATGGGTATGCGTTTGCTAGGGAGAAACACCACCTGGAAGAGGGAGTAATTGCATCTTTGGGTGATACAGGCTGTGCCTCAGGAATACACCTAACAAACACCTACCCCGGTTACGCTCAACAACGAATAGATTTAACCGTAATTTAGTCTGATGACTTCAGCAACTCTTGTGGGCTGGCCGGTCAGTTATATTCTAAATGTTGTAGCCAGTTGTTTATGAATCTATTAATGCTTCAATTTCTTTTTTTAATTTAGGAAGGTGTCGCACAATTGTTCCCCAAACAATTTCATTATCAATTTTATCATAACCGTGGATAACACGATTCCGCATATTGATGATTTGCTTTTTGCTCGAAATGTTTAACGATGAATCAATCTTTTCGATTCGATTCATTGCTTCTCCAATAATTTCAAATTCTCGTTCTATCGCTCTTCTAAGCATTTTATTAGAGATATAAACAGAGAAATCCCTTTCTTCTCCAAGATATTTATCAATCGAATCAATTGATTCCTTTATGTCGAAGAGATATTTTTTTACTTCAAGCTTCATAAATCGGGGTCTTGGTTTTATTCAAAGATTTAATAAAATAGGGATTACCTAAAGATTTATCAGTTACCAAGTCAACTGAGCGGTTAAGTATTTTTTCAAATTCTTCAGTTAGCTCAAAATAAGAGTCGGCATAATCCCCGTAATCCATTGGATTAAAGGATACCAACAAGTCAATATCACTGTTTTCGTCGAAATTTTCTGTACACACCGAACCAAAGGCGTGCAGTGATTTCACATTGTATTTTATACACAATGCTTTTAGGTTATCTATATTGTCAATTAATATCTTATTCATCGGTTT